>JACQDG010000454.1 GCA_016201185.1 Acidobacteriota bacterium
AAGATGCGCGGGTCGTAGTCGAGCGCCGTTTGCTCGCACCGGCGCGCCAGAGAGATTTTCTGCTCGGCCGAGAGGGCTACTACATCGTCGAAGTACAGAGCTAGGTCGCCGTTGCAGGCTCCCAGCTCCTCCGGCTCGGGCAAACCGGCGTAAAAGTCT
The DNA here is from genome assembly GCA_016201185.1 of Acidobacteriota bacterium. Taxonomy (GTDB): domain Bacteria; phylum Acidobacteriota; class Terriglobia; order Bryobacterales; family JACQDG01; genus JACQDG01. The sequence goes on from JACQDG010000454.1 coordinate 160, forward strand.
TCGGAAGTGACGCGGGCGAGAGCCACGGCCGAGGAGACCAGCCGCTCGCTGCCCTCCGGGGAAAAATCCGAGGTGTAGGAAGAGCCGCTTCGCTTGCCAATCAGCACCCGCAGCCCGATGGCGCGGGAGCCGGATTCCTTCAAGCTCTCAACTTCGCCCAGCCGAATGTTGGCCGAGAATTCTTCTCCCTCCCGAACCATGCACTCGGCGTCGGTGGCCCCGCCGTGCAGGGCCCGGGAGACGATTTCGCTGGCCAGTTCTTTCAGTTCCATGGGGAAAAAAGGGGTCGTGCGGCAGGGGGCATTCCGGCTTATGCAGGGCCCACCCCACCAATCGTCAAGCGCTCCACCTTGATGGTGGGGATCCCCACCCCCACCGGCACCATCTGGCCTTCCTTGCCGCAGGTGCCGATGCCCTGGTCCAGCTTCAGGTCGTGGCCGACCATGGTGATCTTAGTCATCACGTCGGGGCCGTTGCCGATCAGGGTGGCGTTGCGCACCGGACGGGTGATGCGGCCGTCCTCAAGCAGGTAGCTCTCCGAAGCAGAGAAGACGAACTTGCCGCTGGTGATGTCCACCTGGCCGCCGCCGAAGCTGGCGCAGTAAAGGCCGCGCGGGACGGAGCGGATGATGTCTTGCGGGTCGTCCTCGCCGGGGAGCAAGAAGGTGTTCGTCATCCGGGGCATGGGCAGATGCTGGTAACTCTCCCGGCGTCCGTTGCCAGTGGGCGGCGTGCCGAGGATCCGGCTCGAGAGCTGGTCCTGGAGATAGCCCTTGAGGACGCCGTTCTCGATCAGGACGGTGCGGCTGGTGGGGTGGCCTTCGTCATCCACGTTAAGCGAGCCGCGGCGGCCCGGCATCGTACCGTCATCAATCACGGTGCACAGCGGGCTTGCCACCTGCCGCCCAATCAGGCCGGAGAAGGCGGAGACTTTTTTCCGGTTGAAGTCGGCTTCCAGGCCGTGCCCCACCGCTTCGTGCAGGAGGATGCCGGGCCAGCCCGGCCCCAACACCACCGTCATCTCGCCGGCCGGAGCGTCGGCGGCGTCCAGTTGCACCACCGCCTGCCGCGCCGCCTCGCGGGCAAAATCCTCCGCCGTGCGGACGGTGCGGAAAAAGTCGAGCGCCACCCGGCCGCCGCCGCCGTCCATGCCGCGCTGGATGTTGGCGCCGTCGCGGGCCAGGGCCAGCACGCTCAGCCTCGTTAGAGGCTGGCAGTCTTCCGTCACCCGGCCATCGGAGGCGGCCACCAGCACGTGGCGGATCTCATCGGCATAGCCGGCGCGCACTTGAAAGACGCGCCCGTCAAAGGCCCGGGCGGCGCAGTCGGCCCGGGCCAAAAGATCCAGCTTTGCTCCCAGCTCGCCGTCCGGAGCGGCCTCCACCACGGGATAGAGATTGTGCGCCGCGGGCCGCTCCGCTATCCCGATCTCGTTCACCTTGGAAGGCGCGGCGGCAATGTGGGCGGCGACCCGCGCCGCGTGCAGGATTTTTTCCGGCGCCAGATCGTCGGTGTACGCATACCCCGCTTTTTCCCCGCACAGGACCCGAACCCCGCAGCCCACCGTGATCCCCTGGGTGGCGCTCTTGATCAGCGACTCATCCAGGCTCAGCGCGTTGGTTTCGGTATATTCGAAATACAGATCAGCGTAATCGCCGCCTTGCGACAGAGCTTCGGCGAGGTAGCGCTCGAGGTCGCGTTCCGTCAGGTTGTAGCGGGAGCGGAAGAGCATACAGGATCAGCTTTCAGCTTACCATGCGCCGGCCGCCGCCTTTGGTTAGAGGCTCAGCTCCTCCCGCACCGTGACAGCTAAATCGTCCAGGCGGGAGACAGGCCAGGGGCGGATCTGACTCGACTCGAGCAGGGATCGCGTATCTTCCGGCAGGGCGTCGGCGACCACGGCGGTCAGCTCGGCCGGGATCTGCGCCCGAATGCGGTCGAAGACGAAGCAGAGGCGCGAAGCATCAGCTAAATCGTGGCGCTCCGAGAGGGCGTGCAGGTATTTCGTCCGGCCGTTGGGCGTGTAAGCGTAGTCGAGGCGATAGGTAAAGCGCGGGCTCACGTAAGCGCCCACGGCGACATCGGCATCCAGGCGGTCAATCAAGTGGTACAGGCGAAACGTCTCCTGCATGCGGTTCAGGATATGGCGGCGAGTGCCCGGGGCCGTTTCGGAAGCCCGCATCTCCCGCCGTCGAGGCGTGGCTAGGTAGGTGCGCGTCAGGCGGCTCATCTCGGCCCCGGCCTCCTCGCCCAGGAAGAATTTCTCCTCCGTAACTTGCAGGCTTTGAGAGAGGTTCTCCTTCATCTCGTCTACGAATTGAGAGAAGTTCTCCCCCGTGAGCCGGCGCTCCTCGAAGTCTGCCTTCAGCGCATGGAGAAATGGCAGATCGGCCAGGGGGTTGCAGCGGAGGCGAAAGAAGTCGGGGGCGAAGCGGGCATCCAACAGCCGGCCTTCGGCGCCATAAAGGAACACGGCGATGTTGTAGAACTCCTCCGACAGCCGGTTGGGGGCATAGCGAAGGAGCTGAAACTTGTAAGAGTTCATCTCGATAGACACAGGCGTCTAGCTCCAATTGGGGAAGGGATCTCGCGGCCCCTTCTTGGCCGCGCGCAACAGGTCGGGCAGGCGGGCGCGGCGGGCGTAGAGTTGCTCCAGCAGTTGTTCCAGCGCCGCCAGATCGCCGTCATACCATTGCGGCGGGATGCGCTTGTAGGCATCATCCAGCACATCGGCGCTGAAGTGGCAGATCCGGCCCAGCCAGGGCTCAAAGGAGTCGTAGCTGCTGACCCGCTGGTAAAGCCAGGGGCGCGGGTAGATGCCGAGTTGCGGCAGGTCCTGAAAGCTCCACCGCTGGGCTGTGAACGCGAAGCCATGGTCGATCATGACGGCCACAAAACCCTGCTGGGCCCGGTCCACGGCGGCCGCCGCCGGCAGCCAGCGGGATACATGGTCGCGGAAGAAAATGGCCTGGCGGCCGTCGGCGTTGGAGACCCACTTGTCGAATGCCACCATCCCTAAGAAGGAATCGGCGTTCACGACCTGCCGCAATAGTGCGTCGGGGATGTAGTCGTAGACCGGCAGGCGGGCCGGATCCCCCGGGTAGCGCGAGCCGAACTGCAGGCCGGCCCCGCAGGGCGCACGGCGGCCGCCGGCCTCAATGTACAGGCCGGGAGAGCCGGTGATCAGTTCCTCCCCCACCTCGACGATCTCACCCGGTGGGGTGGGCAGCTCCAATTGCCTTAGAAGGACATAGGCAAGCAGCTCGTTGGCCAGCACCCTCCGGTGCTGGGGGTTGTTCTGGAACTTGACGATGTAGTAATGGCCGTCGGAGGCGAGCAGGAGCTGGGCCTGCGCCCCTCCCCGCATCCGCGCGAAATGCTGAATGGCCTTTACGGGCATGGACCTTCCGGCGGGGCTCGATCGCCTCCCGCCTTCTTCGCCCATCGTACAATGTCGAGGAAGAGAACTAAAGAGCAGCCAATGGGAGAGAGAACAGCATGAATGAACCAACGGAGACGCCAGCCGGGCCTTACGTGTGCCGGCGCACGGAGGAAATTGCCCTGGACCTGATGAAATTCGTCGCCTTGACCACGGGATACGGCAAGATGCAAGGCGGCGCCGGCTTTTCCGGCAAGCCGGCGACTCGCACTAACGAGGAGTACGCCGAAAGCCTGTTGCAACTCTATGAGCGATGCCGGCAGATCGTGGAAAAGAAGGCGGGGTAAGCGAAGGCCGGTTTCGGATCATGGGCCCTGCCGGGCGCCGGACGACTTTCCGAAAAAGCCCATAACCTGAATCGAATTCCTACTTCTTCCGCGCGGCCTTCTTCTTAGGGGCCGCTTTTTTGGCGGGCCTTTTCTTGGGAGCAGTCTTTTTGGCTGCCCTTTTAGCGGCCTTTTTGGGCGTGGGTTTCTTGGCCGCCTTCCTGGCTGCCTTCTTCTTGGGCGCGGCTTTCTTGGCTGCCACCTTTTTGGCCGCCTTTTTTGGCGCGGCTTTCTTAGCGGGTTTCTTGACCGGCGCGGCGGGCCTCGCCGCCTTGGCGGGCCCTGCCGGCGCCGGAGGCGGCGGGGGCGGTGGCGGAGCAGGTTTGGCCCCAGCCTCTTCCCCGTCTACCTCGGCTTCCACTTCTTCTTCGGCCTCAAAGCCGGCTTCATCCAGTTCCGGGCATTCTTCTATCTCTTCGTCGTTTAGGTGAAGGTCTTCGTGGTTCTTAAAATCCATTTTTTTCCTGCCTCCTGGCCGGTGTGCTGCCTTGCCGGCTCGGTTCTATGGAAATAGCAAGCCGTC
>JACQDG010000462.1 GCA_016201185.1 Acidobacteriota bacterium
GTGCGGGTCGGCGCCCGTTACGAAGTTCGAAATATTCTTGATTATTTCGGGCACCCGGCGGCCAGCGGGACATATTACGGTTCTCCGTTGATATTACCAATGTCAGGGACAGAAACAGGACCGGAGTTCAATACCTTTGTGCTTATCAGCGGCTTATCCGGTCAACAACCTTTTTAGGGACATTGTGTTTTTGCGGGGATGAGCTGCTGGATGCGGGAGGGATCGAAACGGGACGGGAAGAGGCTGTAGCGGACCGTCAGCAGGATCAGCCTGATATCCAGCCAGAAGCAACGGCCCCGAATGTATTGGAGGTTTAATCTCAACTTTGCCGGCAGGATAACCTCCCGGTAGTATTGCTCGGGGTTGTTCGCGCCGGTAAGGACTTCTTCCTCGTTCCGGAAAACGAGGCTGGCGAGATCAGTAATGCCGGGCTTCACGCTGAGCACTTCACTCCACGTCCGGTCGCGCACGTCCCCAAATGCCGGCACTTCCGGGCGCGGCCCGACCAGGCTCATTTCGCCCTTGAGGACATTCCACAACTGAGGCAGCTCATCGAGCTTATAGCGGCGCAGAAACCGGCCCACCCGGCCTACTCGTGGGTCTTTACCGGCGGTAATCCGGCTGCCCGTTAGACCCATGCGCATGGACCGAAACTTGAGGAGCTGAAACGGCCGGCCACCCTTGCCCAGGCGCGTCTGTCGGAACAAGACCGGGAAGCCGTCTTCGAGCGCAACGGCCACCGCAACCATTGCAAACAACGGCGAAAAGACGATCAAGCCGACTACGGCAGCGAGGCGATCGAAAACTGTTTTCGCGATCGAGCGGCCGGGACGGCCGCAAACCTCCACCTCCGCCGGGTTAGCTAGTATTTTTTCGAATAATTCCAAGGTAATGGGTACGAAGGAAAGGAATCTTTTCCAGCAGAAGGGCCGTGAATTTTCTGAGAAATGCCGGGCTCCCCGGCCAGGTCTCGGCCGCCGCCGGCGGGGAGGAGGCCGGCAGGGCGGCAGCGATCCCGGCGATCCTGCCGGGCGGCCAGCGCCGCATCGGCCCCAACGACCCGCCCATACTCTTCCGGGTGGCGCGCTTTTACTGGCGCCTGGGAGAGAACCGGAAGGTGCTGGAGGTGGCCTCCGCCTGTTACGCCTTAGCTCCCTTTACGACGACACGATCTTCGAGTGGTACGGCCGGATCGGGATACCCCGCCAGGAGATCCTGCGCCACGGCATACCGCCGGACCGCCGCGCCTCCCAGGCCTATCTTCGTTACCTGGTGCAGGCGGGCAATACTACCGACGCCGTCGAGGCCTGGAACGGGATCGCCCCGCGCGGCTACGCCGACGATGAGCTGGCGAAGGAATTTGTAAATTTCCTGCTGGGACAGCACCGCTACGAGGCCGCCGCCGATTCCTGGGCGCAGTACCTGGGCCCCCGCCGCCACGGCTATCGGGAAACGAACTGGCTGTTCAACGGCGATTTTGAGCTCGACCCCACGGGATCGCCGCTCGACTGGAAGATCTACAACCAGCCCGGGGTCGAAGTGGCGCCGGATCGAAGCGTGGCGCGCTCGGGCTCGCGCTCCCTGCGGATTCGCTTCGACGGCAAAGAAAACCTCGCCTTTAACAACGTAACGCAGACTGCGGTCGTCACGCCCGGCCGCTACCGCTTCGAGGCTTTCGTCCGCACCGCCGACCTCACCACCGATCAGGGCGTCGGCTTCCGCCTTTTCGATCCCCAGGGGTCTTCCCGCGTGGACGTCAGGACGGAGCCGTTGCTGGGAACCAGCGACTGGAAAAAAATCGAACAGACCTTCGTCGTCCCCGCCGGGACCCGCCTGCTCCAGGTCCAGGTGGTCCGGCCGCGCTCCTGGAAGTTCGACAGCAAGATCCGCGGCGCTGTATGGATCGACACTGTGGCGCTGAGAGAATTATCAGCCGCCGACTAGCGCCGTGCCCCAGTTCAATGCCCGTTCGTTTGACTTTCCAACAAACGCCGCAGCTTGTCTTCGGTGGCAATCTGGGCATCCGTAAGCGCTTTCAGACGGCTGTCCGTTTCCGCCAGCAATTTCATCCCGGAGAGGATCAACTTTCTGATGGCAGATAAGGTCGTATCTTGCTGCACGATTTTCTCTTCTGCTGCCGTCAATCGAGTTTCGACCGTCTCGAATCGTTCCTGAATGTCAGAGTCCACTAGAATTGCCTTCTCGCCAGGGATTCGACCGCCGGCCGGGTCCCGAGATCACATTCTAACAGAGTTCGGCAGGCCCGCAAGTCAAGGGGATCATCACGGCGGAGCCGCGCCGGAACGCGAATAAAGCATACAGGGGTGAGGACTGGCGCGCCTAAGCAAAAGCTCTTATAGACTCAAACACAAGGCGTCTAACGCGCCCGCTATTTAATTTTCAGCCCTACTGGAAGACCACGTTCTTGAGCTGGATGAATCCCCAGTTGAAGAACCCCGCGTCGAGCCCTGTGGCCGTGAAGCGGGTTGGCTGCGGCAGCGTCGCGCCCAGCGACAGGCCGCCCACGGGCAGCCCGTTGGAGGGTTCGATTCCGCTCGCCAGCAAGGCCGAAAGCACCCACGACGGGATTGTGAGGGTCCCGGCGTCGGCTCGCGCGGTGCACGTGAAAGCCGCTCCTCGTCCGATGCTGGGATTGGCGGCGGAGCCGAAGACCGCCACAAATCCGCCGGCGGCGCCACCGGTCCAGGTGACCGTCAGGTCTTGCGACCGGGGGATATTGCTTAAAGCCGCCTGGTTCGCCCAAACCACGGTGCTGCTTGGGACCGTCAGCGAGGCGCTGAAGGCCCCTACCTGGGGACCGCCGGAACCATTGTCCTCCGTGTAACTGCCCGGGTCCACATAGTCCGGCAGCCCAGGATTATCAGGAAGGCCGGGAATGCTGCCGCCGATGAGGTCCCCGTCCACACTGTAGCCGTAACTCGGCTGACCGGGGGGACCATGCTCCTGTCTCGGGAGCTGCTTCGCGCCGCGCGGTCCGACGATGTTGAGGGCTGCGCCCGCGTTCAGACCGATCGTGTTAACCACGTCGCCGCCGAACTGCAATAGGCCGTCGAAGAATTCCTGGTAGCCAAAGGGGGCCACCGTGCACGAGCCCGCGGAAGGCAGGCCGAGCAGGCTGCCAACGCTGCCCCTGTAGGAGGCCAGCACGTCCGCCGCGCTGGCGTAGTGCACGGAAGGTTCCGCCTCCAAAGTCAAGGTTCCCCTCGAGGTTTCCCAACCCCGGAAACGAAAGCTTGGCGTGGACACGCGCCAGCGTAAGGTCCGCCAAGTTAAGCGTCGCGCCGCTTTGAACCTTCTGCAAATCCGCGACCGAGAAGCCGGTGGGGTCGGAGCAGATCTTCCCGCTCGGGGTCACGGCGATCGTGGCAAAGTTGCTGATCACGCCGCCGGCTCGCACCGCTACCGAGACGTAGCAGCCCTCCACGCCGGCCGGCACCGCGAAGACAACCTGGTCAATCCCCGCGCAGCAGCCCGATCGCCCTTTGTAACTGGGAGTCACCAGCTTGTTTCCCACGTAAACATCCACGGGGAGGCTCAGGTTCCCGGGCAGCGGGCCGGCGGCTTCGTCTCCGCTGACCGGACCCAGGCCCGTGCCCCATAGGGTCAGGACCTGGCCCGGGTGCGCCGCCTCCACCAGGCTGTTCACCGGCTGGTTGGTCTCCGAGTTGAAGTTGAACAAGACTCCCGGGCCGCTGCCGCCCTGGTTACGCGTGAAAATGCCCACGCTGTTCGCCACCACGCGAATGGGGACTGCGTTGCTGGTCCGGTTGCCGAAAGTCAGGGTCAGAGTGCCGTTGCCGGTCGGCGTGCTGGATGGCAGGATGGCGGCCACCTGGAAAGGCAGGGAGTAAAGCATGATCGCGTTGACGATCGTCCCGCCTACGGTCGCGCGGATCGAGGTTCCGCCGAGGGTGGTCGGCAGCGGGAAGGTGAACGCATTGACCTGTGGAAACGGCCCCAATCCCTGCCCAAACAGAATAAACATGGAACCTTGCGCGATGTTCGCGTTGGGCAGTCCGGCTAATACATAACTGGCGGCATTGACCGGCCCTCCGGTGATCACCGGCCCTTGCTACGCCGCCGCAAAGCCCGCTGCCAGCAGAAATACGCCCAGAAGCTTGCTCAACTTTCGCATGGTCGTTTCCCTCCTGCCTGGCGTCTTCATTCACACGCCTGTAGGTTTCCGCGAGCAGTTTCATCCCGGAGAGGAGCGACTTTCTGACGCCGGGGATTCGACTGCCGGCCTGTTCCTGGGATCACATTCTAACAGAGCTAGGCAGGCCCGCAAGTCAAGGGGATCATCACGGTGGAGCCGCGCCGGAACGGGAATAAAGCATGCAGGGGTGAGTGCCTGGCCCTTGCCGTGCTGCGCCGCTCTGCGACGAGAAAAAAACTTCCCTCCGGAGAGCGCGCTTCGGGATTTGTTTTCAACCACTTCTTACACCGGCCATACATTTGTATGGCGGCAGCAAGTACCAGGACCATCATTTTGGGACGCGCCTAAGAAGAAGCTCTTATAGACTCAAACGTCACCCCCCGCTTTGGTAGAGGAATTACCTTATGAAAGCGCAAAATCAGACTGCCTTGATGTGTCAACGCGTGTGCCGAACCCTGGGTTGCTTCGCCCTTCTGCTCCTGCCGGCGTCCCTGTGGGGCCAAGGGAACAGCCCGGGAAATCAGGACACCAGAGCCAGCCTGGTGGAGGATTGGAGTACCGAGCACGTCGTCTACTCCGGGTCTGACAACCCTGACGTGGTGAAGAAATTCAAAGACGATCCCCGGTTTCAGCTCTTCAAGCGGAAGCAGAAGCATGACGCTTCCCCTACAGGGGGCGCCAACGTGGCCCCGGGCGCTGCCGACGATCCGGGGTGGCTCGTGCAGTCGCTGCCAGGCGGGGCGGGCCGGTTGTTTGCAACCAGGAACGCCGGTGGAAATGGCAATGGGAACAACAAGACAGGCTCTCGGCCCCAGGGCGATTGGAGCGTTTCGCAGGGCGGAGGTGGGGCCGGGGTGCCTGCGGGCATGTACCCTGCCAAATACGTTTTCGACCTCAACGCCGCTCCAAGCTGTGCAAGCGATTTCGTCGTGTTTCCGTCCGGCCTCGCCGGAGTGGCCCCGGTCAAAGCCTCAAAAACGGGGACCTTCACGGGCTCGGGCGTTTCCGGTACGGCCACGATCAACGGAGTGGTCCTGACGGCGACTGGTGTGTCTGCAAGCGCCACCGGGACTTTCAGTGGGGACGCCGGCACCGGCACTATTACGATCACTAACGGACTGAAGACACTGACCTTAACGCGCGACACCGTGAACTCGGCTTCATGCACCGTGATCGGAGACGCGGCCAGCGGAACCTTTAAACACGAGGCAAACACCACGAACGAGGCCACGAGCCTGAGAGACCGGATCAACGCTACGAATTGCGGCTCGAACGTTGGAGTTAGCGCTGCTTCGAGTGCCGCCGTAGTGACCGTCACAGCCACGGCCCTCGGGTCCGCGGGGAACAGCATCGCGCTTGCCGCAACCGTGA
>JACQDG010000463.1 GCA_016201185.1 Acidobacteriota bacterium
GGGTTGTCCCGGCGAAGGACACGCCCAACTTCATTGCTAACCGCATCGGGTCGTTTTCCCTGGCGGCGGTGCTCCGGCTGATCGAGCGGGAGGGCTTCAGCATCGAGGAAGTGGACGCGCTGACTGGCCCGGCGATCGGAGCCCCGAACAGCGCCACCTTCCGCACACTGGACATTGTGGGCCTGGACGTGGCGGCCGGCGTCCTGCGCAACCTTTATCAAAATTTGCCCACCGACCCCCACCGCGACTGGTTGGTCGTGCCGGCTTTCATGGAGCGGATGCTGGAGCGGGGCTGGCTGGGCGAAAAGACCGGACAGGGCTTCTACCGCCGGGAAAAGAAGAACGGCGGGACGGAGATCCTGGCGCTGCACTGGCAGACCCTCGAGTACCGCCCCCGGCGGCCGGCGCGCTTCTCTTCTCTGGAGATGGCCCGGAACGTTGAGGACACTCGCCAGCGGCTTCCTGTGCTGCTTGCGAGCGGCGATCGCGCTGCTGAATTCCTGTGGAACCTGCTCAGCGAAGTCTTCGTATACGCGGCAGGGCTCGTGGGCGAGATTTGCGACCGCGCGGTGGAGGTGGACCGCGCCATGCGCTGGGGCTACGGCCAGGAGTTGGGGCCGTTTGAAACGTGGGACGCCCTGGGCGTCGAAAAGGTCGTGGCGCGGCTGCGGAAGGAAAAACGGCAGGTCCCGGAAAACGTGGACCGGATGCTGGCCTCGGGCGCCCGGTCGTTTTACGAACGGGTCAGCGGCTCACAGCAAACCCGCTACTTTGACTTGCGCGCAGGGCGCTATCGAGAACTGGAACCGCGGTCCGGCATCCTGGTCCTGGCCGACTGGAAGCGGGCCCGGCCTCCCGTCAAGGGCAACGCCGGGGCTTCGCTCATCGACCTGGGTGACGGCGTTTTGGGCGTGGAATTTCACTCCAAGATGAACACCCTCGGCGAGGACCAGGTGAGCATGCTGCTGGCCGGCGTGAAGGAGACGTCCGCCAACTTCGAGGCCATGGTGGTGGCCAACCAGGGCGCCAATTTTTCTGTGGGGGCCAATTTAGTGCTGGTGCTGATGGCAGCGCAGGGAGGCGAATGGGAAGAGTTGGACCTGGGAATCCGGCGATTCCAGCAAGCGAACATGGCCTTGAAATACGCGCCCAAGCCGGTAGTGGCGGCGCCGTTCGGGATGACGCTGGGCGGGGGCTGCGAAATCGCGTTACACTGCGCCCGCAACCAGGCCGCGGCGGAGCTCTACATGGGGTTTGCGGAAGCCGGCGTGGGCGTGATCCCGGCAGGGGGCGGGACCACGGAATTCCTGTTGCGGCTCACCGGCGGCTTGCCGGAGGAAGCTGACCTGTTGCCCGCCGTCGAGCAGGCTTTCGAGACCATTGGTTTTGCCAAGGTATCGACCAGCGCGGAAGAGGCGCGGCAGATGGGCTTTCTGAGCCTCGCCGACCGAGTCTCGATGCATCGCGAGCGGCTGGTCGCCGAGGCCAAGGCCGCGGCGCTCGAGCTGGCAAAAAGCTACCGGCCTGCTTCGCTGCGCGCCGACCTCCGGGTGATGGGCGAATCGGGCCGGGCGGCGCTCGAGGTGGGGATTCACCTGGCGCGCCGGGGCGGCTACGTCAGCGAATACGACGCCGTGGTGGCCGGCAAGCTGGCCCACGTGCTGAGCGGCGGGCGGCTCTCGGGGCAGCCCAGAGTATCTGAACAGTACTTACTGGACCTAGAGCGGGAGGCCTTCTTGAGCCTGTGCGGCGAGAGGCATACGCAGGAGCGGATGCAGCACATGCTGAAGACCGGCCGGCCGCTTAGGAATTAGAGGAGGTTTCAATGCGAGACGCCGTCATTGTTCAAGCCCTCCGCACGGCGGTGGGCAAGGCCCCGCGGGGGACGTTACGTCACACCCGGCCCGACGACATGGCCGCGGCGGTCATGACCGAGGTGCTTCGGCGCACGCCCGAGCTGAAGGCGGAGGAGGTAGACGACGTGATCCTGGGTTGCGCCATGCCGGAGGCCGAGCAGGGCATGAACGTGGCGCGAATCGCGGCCTTTCGCGCCGGGCTGCCCGATTCCACGAGCGCAATGACCATCAACCGCTTCTGCAGTTCCGGCCTGCAAGCGATCGCGCTGGCCGCTGAGCGGGTCCGCGGCTACGGCGCCGAAGCAATCCTGGCCGGCGGCGCCGAGTCGATGAGCTTGATCCCGCGCAGTGGCCACCACTTCGCTCCGAACCCTCATCTGGTCGAGAAGCACCCGGAAGTGTATTTGAGCATGGGGCTGACAGCGGAGATCCTGGTGGAAAAATACGAGGTCTCGCGCCAGGACCAGGACCGGTTCGCGCTCCGCAGCCATCAGAACGCGCTGGCCGCTCAAGCGGCAGGCAGGTTCGATGACGAGATCGTCCCGCTCCCTGTGGAGTTCACGGCGCTCGATAACGGAAAGCCCCGAACCGAGAGGCTAACGTTCCGGAAGGACGAAGGGCCGCGGGCTGACACCAGCCTGGAGGCGCTGGCCAAGCTGAAGCCGGTCTTCCACGCCCAGGGCACGGTGACGGCGGGCAACTCGTCGCAAACCAGCGACGGCGCGGCCATCGCGCTGGTTATGTCGGCGGAGAAGGCCAAGGCGCTGGGCCTGAAGCCCATGGCGCGGTTCGTCAGCTTCGCCGCCGCTGGTGTGCCCCCGGAGATCATGGGCATCGGCCCGGTGGTGGCGATTCCCAAGGCCCTGGCGCTGGCCGGGCTGAAGCTCGACGACATCGACTTGATCGAGCTGAACGAAGCCTTCGCCGGCCAGGCCGTGGCGGTGATTCGCCGCGCCGGCCTGCCGCTGGAAAAGGTGAATGTGAACGGCGGGGCGGTGGCGCTGGGCCATCCGCTGGGCGCTACCGGCGCCAAGCTCACCGCCACTCTGCTCCAGGAAATGAAGCGCCGCAACGCTCGCTATGGGATGGTCACCATGTGCATCGGCGGCGGGCAGGGCGCGGCGGGCATTTTTGAGATGATTTAAGAAATTCACCGCCGAGACGCAGAGATCGCAGAGGTACGCAGAGTGACTTTGAATTCCTTCGCGAATCTCCGCGTCCTCTGCGTCTCTGCGGTGAGAGTTTTACCTAAATGACAAAGATCACGCGTCGCGAAATTCTTTGGGCGCTCCCCGCCGCTGGCCTGCTGCGCGCACAGCAAACCTCGCCCGAAATCACCCGTGTCAAGATCGACGCGGAGCAGGTGATCGCGTCGGTCAACCCGATGATCTTCGGCCAGTTCATCGAGCACCTGGGACGGTGCATCTACGGCGGCATTTACGAGGAAGGTTCGACGCTCGCCGACGCGCAGGGCTTTCGTAAGGACGTGCAGGCGGCAGTGGAGCGGCTGCGTCCGCCGGTCCTGCGCTGGCCCGGTGGAAACTTTGTTTCGTCGTATCACTGGGAAGACGGCGTCGGGCCGAAGGACCAGCGCCCCCGGCGCTTCGACACGGCCTGGTACGCGGTCGAGTCCAACCGTTTCGGCGCCAACGAATTCATCGAGTACTGCCGGCGCATCTCCGCCGAGCCGTACATCTGCGTGAACCTGGGCACGGGAACGATCGAGGAAGCGGCGAACTGGGTCGAGTACTCGAACAGCTCGGAAAACACCCACTACGCGAACCTGCGGCGCAAGCACGGCTACGCGCAGCCTCACGGCGTGAAGTACTGGGGCCTGGGCAACGAGATCTACGGCGTCTGGCAGGCGGGCCACAAGAGCGCGGAAGACTACGCCAAAGTGGCGCTGGAAGCGGCCAAGATGATGAAGTGGATCGATCCCTCGATCCGCCTGGTGGCCTGCGGCGCGGGCGATCCCCAGTGGAATGCCACAGTCCTCGAGGCGTTGGGGGCGGTGGTGGACTACATTTCCGTCCACATCTACACCGGGTCGGATGATTATTACGAAACGCTGGCCTCGGTGAAACGGGCCGAGCAACTGCTGCGAGAGACCGACAGCGTCATCGAGATTGCCACGGCGAAGCTGCGCGGCCGGCGGCCCGGAGGGGTGGGCTTCCCGCTCGGCGAGAAACGCGTTGAGATTGCCTTCGACGAGTGGAACATCTGGTACCGCAAGCGCGACGGCCGCGACCGGGCCGTAAAGAATAAGCTCGAGGAGCCCTACAACCTGCGCGACGCCCTGTGGACCGCTTCCATGCTGCACCTGTTCCAGCGTTGGGGCGACAAGGTCACCATGGCCAACATGGCGCAGATGGTGAACGTCATTGCGCCTATTATGACCAGTCCGGCGGGGCTGTACTTGCAGCCGAATTTCTTTCCGCTGGAGCTTTACCGCGCGCACAGCGGGGATAAGGTAGTGCATTGCTGGACGGAAGGGCCGTCCTATCGCTCTGCGGCCGTGGGAACCGTGGATTATCTGGATATCTGCGCCACGCGGGCCGGCGGGCGCCTGGCCATCGGCGTCGTGAACCGCCACCGGGAGCGGCCGCTCGCCGCTCGCTTCGAGATCGGGGGAGCGAGAGCAGGCCGTGCCGGGAAGGTGTTTAGCATCAACGGCCCTTCGCCCGACGCGGCGAACTCATTCGACAATCCCAACCAGGTGGGCATCGCCAGCCGGGACTCGGGTGATTTCGGTGCGCAGTTTTCGTTCGAGTTTCCCGCGCATTCCATCACCCTGCTGGAGATCACGGTTTAGGAGTTCCTATGGCCACGATCACAACGGCGGTCCCCAAGGCAAAAGGCGGCGCCTTTCTGATCGAGCCGTCTACGCCCGACCAGGTGTTTACACCCGAGGACTTCACCGAGGAGCAACGGCAGATCGCCTCGACCGCCGACGAGTTCATGGCGAACGAGGTGATCCCGCAGATCGACGAGCTGGAGCACCAGGCGCCCGGTCTGGCTCGGAGCCTGCTGCGCAAGGCGGGGGAGCTGGGCCTGCCGGCCGTTTTCGTTCCCGAGAAATACGGCGGCCTGGAGATGGACCTGGTGACCTTGCTCATCGTGGCCGAGCATCTGAGTCGCTACGCGTCTTTTTCGGGAACATTCAGCGCGCACAGCGGCATCGGCACGCTGCCCATCGTCTTCTTCGGCACGGAAGAGCAGAGGAAGAAATATCTGCCGAAGCTGGCCAGCGGTGAGTGGGTGGGGGCCTACTGCCTGAGCGAGGCTCACGCCGGCAGCGATGCGCTGGCGGCGCGAACGCGGGCTGACCTCGCCGCCGACGGCAAGCATTACTTGCTCAACGGCGAGAAGATGTGGATCACCAACGGCGGCTGGGCCGACGTGTTCACTGTGTTCGCTAAGGTGGACGGCGACAAATTCACCGCTTTCATCGTGGAGCGCGGATTCCCGGGCGTCAAAACCGGGGCGGAAGAAAAAAAGATGGGCATCAAGGGCAGCTCGACCTGCCCGCTGATCCTGGAGAACGCGCGCGTGCCGGTGGAAAATGTGCTGGGCGAGATCGGCCGTGGCCACGTGATCGCGTTCAACATTCTGAATATCGGCCGGCTAAAGCTGGGCGTGGCCTGCGTGGGCGGGGCGAAGACCGTGCTGGCGGTCTCCATCCGCTACGCCAAGGATCGCCGGGCATTTGGCAAAGCTATTGCCGAGTTCGGCCTGATCCGGCACAAGCTCGCCGAAATGGCCATCCGCACCTACGCGGGCGAATCGCTGATCTACCGCACGGCGGGGATGATCGACGCCCACCTGGCGGATTTCTCCTGGGAGCAGCCCGACGCCGCCCGGACCTTGCTGCAGGCGGTCGAGGAGTTCGCCGTGGAGTGCTCCGTCGCTAAGGTATACGGGTCGGAGATGCTCGATTATGCGGTGGACGAGGGCGTGCAGATCCACGGCGGCTACGGCTACCACCAGGATTACGCCGTCGAACGGGCCTACCGCGACTCGCGCATCAACCGCATCTTCGAGGGCACCAACGAGATCAACCGGCTGCTGGTGACGAGCATGCTTCTGAAGCGCGCCGTCAAGGGCCGGTTGGGGCTGATCGAGGCGGCGCAGAACCTGCTCGGCGAGGCACTGGCCGGGCCGAGCCTGGGCGAGGAGGGCGAGGACGGCCTGCTGGCAGCGGAAAAGAAAATCACCGCCAACGCCAAGAAGGTTGCGCTGCTGACCGCGGGCGTGGCCTTCCAACGCTTCCTCGCCGATCTCGAAAACCAGCAGGAGGTGCTGGCGGGCATCAGCGACATCGTGATGGAGGCGTTCGAGATGGACTCCGCCGTGCTACGGGCGGAAAAGCTGGCCCGCGCGGGCCGCGGCGAAAACGCCTGCGATATGGCGGCCGTGTTCGTGCGCGACGCCATGGGCCGCGTCGAGCTGGCCGCCCGCGCCGTGCTGGCCGCTTGCGCCGAGGGCGACATGCTGCGCGCCCACCTCGCTTTTCTCCGCCGGCTGACCCGGTTCGAGCCGGTCAACATCATCGCTCTGCGGCAGCGGATCGCCAGCCGGCTGATCGCCGCCGAGAAGTATCTCGTCTAGCCGGCATGGCGAAAAAGATCGTCCTGGCCGTAGGGCTTCCCGGCTCGGGCAAATCTACCTATTTCAAAAAACGAGGCATTGTTCCCCTTTCGAGCGACTGGCTGCGGGTGGTGCTGGCCGACGATGCCACCGAGCAGCGCTTCCAGAAATGGATCTTCATGGCCCTGCGCTACCTGCTGCGCCTGCGACTGGCGCTGGGCCGGCACGTCAGCTACATCGATGCCACTAACCTGACCCGTCCCGAGCGGCGGCACTACTTCCGCATTGCCAAACGGTATGGCTGCGAGGTAGAGGCGGTCTATTTCGACGCGCCGCTGGAGGTCTGCCAGCGCCGCAACCGCGCGCGCGGCCGCCGGGTCCCCGAAGAGGCTATGCTGCGCCTGGCGGCGCGCCTTTGCCCGCCAACCCTGGCTGAGGGCTTCCGCCGCATCACCACCGTGCATGCCGACGGGCGGACGACGACCGTGGTAGCGTAAATCGTATAAACTTTCCGTATAAGGAGAAAACACTATGAGCACCGCAACTGCTGCCGCCAACCCCGTGCTGGCGCAATTCCTACAGTTTTTGGGCTTCGAACACAAGACCACGATGAAGGTTTTGCAGGCCCTGCCTGCCGACCGGCTGGACTTTAAGCCCCACGAGCGGAACATGTCGGCGCGTCAAATGGGCTGGCACGTCGCCTATTCTCCATATGGCCTGGCCCGTATCGTCGCGACGGCCAGCATGACGGGATACTCGGAGCCGCCGCCTCCGGAAAAACTGGACGAGATCGTCGCCGGCTGTGAAAGTTACTATCAGCAGACCTGTGACCTGGTCGCAGGACTCACCGCCGAGCAGCTACAGGCGAACATCGTGCTGCCGAACGGCCAGAGTATGCCAACCTCCGGCCTGCTGTGGAACGGCGTGCTGTTTCACCAGATCCACCACCGGGGGCAGCTCGCCATCTACATCCGGATGATGGGCGGCAAAGTACCCTCCATTTACGGGCCGTCAGGAGACGAGAACCCGTTCGGCGCACGTTTGAGCGAACGCTGAGCCAGGAGCCGGAGGCGGGCGGGTGAGTCTGTGGTATAAGGAAGCGTGCCGCGACGGTTCTTCTACGGCTGGTGGGTCAACGTCGCCGCGTTTTTCACCTTCGGCATCGCTGTGGGAATTCCTTACTACGGCATGCCGTTTTTCTACGACTATTACCAGAAGGATCTTGGCTGGTCGAAATCCCAGATCACGCTGGGTTTCCCGCTAGCTGCGCTTTTCACCCTCTGGGTGGGTCCGCTGCTGGTCCACCGCTTCAGCCCGCGCAAGCTGATCCTGATCGGAACGGCGCTCACCTGCGCCGCTTTCCTAGGCTACGGACACATGGGGGCGAACCTGGGCCTGTACTACGGCCTGTGGTTTTCCTACCTAGTCGGCTATATCTTCTCGGGACCGATTCCGCACCAGGTCTTGATCTCGCAGTGGTTTCGCAGGAAGCGCGGAACCGCGATGGGCATCGCCTACCTGGGCGTAGGCGTGTTCGGCGCGCTCTCGGCCAAGGCCATCGCCAAACCGCTGACCGACGCGTTCGGGTGGCAGGCGGCGCTCCAGATCATGGGGTTGCTGATGTTTCTCGCCTGGCCCATCGCCATTTTCGTGATGCGGGACCGGCCGCGGGACTTGGGCCTCTTTCCTGACGGCGCGCCGGACAACGAAGGCTACGTCGCCCCGGAGCCGCACAATTTCCGCTTCCTCATGCGGCAACGCGCCTTCTGGTTGCTGGTTATTGGCAGCTTCTGCTCCATCGGTTCCATCGGGTCGATCAACCAGCACATGAAGCTGATTTTCCTGGACCAGGGCTTCACCGACCAGAAGCTGCTGAACCAGACCTTCAGCGACGCGCTGTTTGCCATCATGATCTCCAGCATGGCGGGCCGGGTGATCATGGGATGGCTGGCCGACCGCTTTCCTAAGAAGTACGTAATGCTCATGACCTACGTTCTGGTGGCGGCGACCATCCCTCTGCTGCTGCTGGTCCGGCCGCCGGGAACTCCTTACCTGTTCGCCATCCTGTTCGGATTCGGCATGGGGGCGGATTACATGCTCATACCCCTGATGGCAGCGGAGCAGTTCGGCGCTAACACCCTGGCCCGCGCCATGGCCATCATTCTGCCCACAGACACCATCGGGCAAACCTGGTTTCCCTATGGGGTGGCGCTGCTGCGCGAGCACTTCGGCTCTTACAGCACAGCCTTGATGGCGGTCTTCGTCCTGGCCGCCATCGGGGCGGCGGCCATCGCCATGCTCCCGAAGTACGGGAGACAGGATGAAACACTTCACTTACAAGAGCCTGCAGGAGCTGGCGTCGGAAGCTGAGCGGATCGGCGCGCAGCACGTCCGCTTCGAGCCCGACCCGGAGAAAGTTCGCTCCATTCTGGCCCGGCCGGTCATGGTGGGGGGCTTCCGTGTGGGCAACGCCATCGCCATCCACCCCATGGAAGGCTGCGACGGGGACCCGGACGGCAAGCCGGGCGAGCTGACCTGGCGCCGCTACGATCGTTACGGGCGCAGCGGGGCCAAACTTCTATGGTTCGAGGCCACGGCCGTGCGGCAGGACGGACGCGCCAACCCGCGCCAGCTCTGGATCCATTCGGGGACAGTCTCAGAAATGACGCGCCTGCTCGAGCACACGCGGCAGGTGCACCGGGAAACCTACGGCACGGCCGATGATCTGCTCGAGGTCTTGCAACTGACCCACTCCGGGCGTCAGAGCGTGCCACGGAAGATCGTGCCGTCCCACAATCCCTGCGTCGACGCTAAGACCGGCGTTCCGGACGATTACCCGCTCGTTTCGGACGACGTACTAGAAAGAATCGAGGACGACTTTGTAGCGGCGGCGCGGCTGGCCTGCCGGGCCGGGTTCCGGGCCATCGACATCAAAGCGACTCATGGCTACCTGGCGGTCGAGCTGTTGGGCGCGAGGAACCGGCCGGGCCGTTACGGCGGGCCGCTGGAAAACCGGCTGCGGTTCCTCAGGAACGTGCTCGGCAAGATTCGCGGCGCGCTCGGCGACCGGCTGATGCTGTGCGTGCGCCTGGGCTGCTACGACGGCGTTCCCTACTATCTCGACCCGGCGACCGGCGGGGGCGTGCCCTGCCGCTATGAAATTCCTTACCCGCACGGCTTCGGCGTCGATCCCTGCGACCCTCTGCGCGAAGACTTGACCGAGGTGAAGCGGGTGATCGAGCAGCTGAGGGGCTGGCGTGTGGCGCTGTTGAACGTCTCGGCAGGCAGCCCTTATTACAATCCGCACATCGGCCGGCCCTTCGAGAAGCCGGACGAGGGCAACTACGAACAGCCCGAGCATCCGCTGCTGGGTGTGGACCGGCACTTCCGGATCGCCGGCGAGCTGCAGCAAACATTTCCCGAGCTTCCCCTGGTCGGGACCGGCTATAGCTGGCTGCAGAAATACTCGATCCACGCCGGGGCGGCCAACATTGCCGCTTCCCGGATTCGCTTTTTCGGCCTGGGCCGGGGCTCCTTGGCCCATCCGAACTTTCCTCGCGAGGCGCTGGAGCGCGGCGAGCTCGACGAGCGCAAGGTCTGCAAGACGCTCACGTTTTGCACCTTTCTGATGCGCCAGAAAAACCACCCGCTGGGCCAGTTCCCCTGCGGCTGCCCGCCTTTCGACAAGGAAGGCTATGGCCAGATCATGAAAGAGGCGGCGGCAGCCAGGCGGACTGCGGCAAGGATGAGCAAGGGACCCAGGCCCGTGAACGGCGGGGCCGCGTAAATCAACATTTCCCCTCTTGTTGGACCGGATTTGCTGTATTCTGTAAGGGACCAAATCACAGCATGCTGCTGCAAATCGAGAGAAAAAACCTTGAGCCGGATATCGTTGTGCTGGAGTTGACCGGCAAGATCACCCTGGGACGGGAAAGCCAGCGGCTCGAGTTGCTGGTCAAGGAGCTGCTGCAAC
>JACQDG010000447.1 GCA_016201185.1 Acidobacteriota bacterium
CTGCAGGCGCTGAACCTGCTCAACGATCCCGTCTTTCTCGAAGCCGCCCAGGCGCTCGCCCAACGTGTCAGTTCTGCCGCGGATCTGCCCCGACAAGTGCAACTGGCCTTTCGTCTGGCCCTGTCGCGGGAGCCATCCGCCGGGGAGCTGGCGCGTCTGGAGCGCTATTACGCCCAGCAAAAAGCCCTGGCGGCGGCAGACCCGAAAGCCCTGCCTCCCCTGACCGGAGTTTGCTCCGTTCTGCTGAATCTGGATGAATTTATTGTGAGGGAATAAGGTGAACTGGCAAGAAACACGACGCGATTTTTTGTTTAAGGGCGCAGGGGGCCTGGGCATGGCAGCACTCGCCCACCTGCTCTCGCTCGAAGGCTACGCCTCCGCCGTCGACCCGCTGGCGCCCCGGAAACCCCACTTCCCCGGCAAGGCCAAGAGCGTCATCTTCCTGTTCATGGAAGGAGCGCCGAGCCAGATGGACCTGTTCGACCCCAAGCCGGAGCTGCGCCGCTGGAACGGTCACCCGCTGCCGCCGTCCCTGACGAAGGATCTCAAGCTCGCTTTCATCAAGCCGACGGCCACGGTGCTCGGCAGCCCGCGCGAGTTCCAGCGGTACGGGCAGTGCGGCATGGAACTGTGCGACCTGCTGCCGCATCTCAGCGGCATTGCCGACGATATCTGCCTGGTTCGCTCGATGTACTCTGATGCCTTCAACCATCACCCCGGTCAGTTGCTGCTTTTCACCGGGCACACCACTTTCGGGCGTCCCACGTTCGGCGCCTGGGTCGTCTACGGCCTGGGGAGCGAGTCGCAAAATCTTCCCGGCTTCGTTGTGCTCACGTCCGGCAACGGCACCAGCGCGGGCACGGACAATTTCTCCAGCGGGTTTCTGCCATCGACTTACGCCGGAACCGTGCTCCGCAACACCGGCGACCCGATTGTTTACCTCTCGAACCCCGCAGGCCTGACGCGCGAGGCGCAGCGGGCGCGTCTCGACGCCATTCGCGATCTCAATCAGGAGCGCGCCGCTCGCACCGGCGATCGCGAGATTGCCTCCCGCATCCACGCCTACGAACTGGCCTTCCGGATGCAGATGTCCGCGCCCGAGCTGCTGGACTTCTCCGGAGAGTCAAAGGCGACTCTCGAAATGTATGGCCTCGACAAGGAACCGACCCGCCCCTTCGGCGCCAACTGCTTGCTCGCTCGCCGCATGGTGGAGCGCGGCGTTCGCTTCGTCTTGCTGATGCACGCCAGTTGGGACCACCACAGCGAGATCAACAAGGGGATCGTGAAGCAATGCGCCGCCACCGAGCAGCCGGCCGCGGCGCTGGTTCGGGACTTGCAGCAGCGGGGCTTGCTCGATTCCACGCTCGTCGTGTGGGGGGGCGAATTCGGGCGTACACCCATGTCAGAAATTCGCCGTCCGGAGGACGCCGATAACGCCGGTCGCGACCATCACCCCAACGGCTACAGTATGTGGCTCGCCGGCGGCGGGATCCGCGGCGGCCAGGTCATCGGCAAGACCGACGAGCTCGGCCTGCAGGTCGTCGAAAACAGGATCCACGTCCATGACCTTCAGGCGACCATCCTTCACTGCCTGGGTTTCGATCACACGCGCCTCACCTACCGCCACCTGGGCCGGGATTTCCGCCTCACCGACGTCGCCGGCGAGGTCGTGCCGAAGATGTTGGCTTAGGTCTTAATAAGCAAGAAAGGCGGCGACACGGAACGCCACCCAGGATGCCATGCCAATCCAAGGAATAGAATAGGCCAGTTGGTGAGCGCGGCAGGAATCGAACCTGCAACCTAGTGATTAAGAGTCACTTGCTCTGCCAATTGAGCTACGCGCCCGGTAGAAACATGATAGCATGCCGACGGGTTTACGGGAGGAGCGCAGCGTGCCTCAGTTCACCGGCTCGTGGGTTTCCGCCACCTGTCCGCTCGCTTCCTGCAACACGTCGCCCGAGCGCGGCGAATGGAGGTCGGCGTCCAGCCGCCGCAGGGCCACCCGCACCACGTCGCGGTGATGTAGCCCGGCTCCCAGTCCTTTGCCGCTCAGTTCCAGCCAGAGCCGGTGCAGCAACTCGACGTCCTCCGGCCAGAGGCACGGCGGACGCGGGCCCAGGTTGAAATAGAGGCGCTCGCCGATCCGCGAATCCACAATCTCCAGCGAGATCTGCGGGCGCGGCGGCGGCTTTTCCCAGGCGTCGCCGAAAGCCAGGCGCCATGGTTCCCTTATAACCAGCCGGGGTGGAGCTCGGCTTTCCTAATTCTATCACCAGTCGGGCGCGGGGGGGTTCGTGGGATCCCTAGCCGGACAGCCGCCGGGCGAGGATTTCGGCGATGTCCAGGATGGCAATATCGTCGCGGCCGGCGTGGGTGGCGGCGTCCTTCAGCATGATGGGGCAATACGGGCAGGCCACGGCAACGGTCTGCGCGCCCGTCGCCAGGACTTCCTCGAAGCGGCGGTGATTCACTCGCTTCTCCTCCCCGCCGCGCACGTCTTCGGCGATGAACAGTTGGGCGCCGCCGGCGCCACAGCAGAAGGTTTGCTTGCCGTGGTGCGGCATTTCGGTGATCTCGGCGCCGGCGGATTCCAGAATCGACCTCGGCTCGCGGGTGATGCCGCGCCCGCGGGCCAGGTAACAGGGATCGTGGTAGGTCAGCGATTCGCGGGCAGGTGAAAGCGCCAGTGACGGGAGCAGGCGCGCGAGCAGCTCGGAATGGTGCTCCACACGGATGCCCAGGCCCTCGAATTCCGGGATTTGCCGGTAATCCACGTCGAACATGCGGGCGCAGTGGGGGTCGGAGGTGACCAGTTTTTTCACCTTCTTCTGCCCGAAGGCCTCGATGAGTTTCTCGGAAACCTGGAGGTAGAGGTATTCGTTGCCGGCGCGACGCCCGGGTTCGCCACAGCACGTTTCCGCTTCGAGCACTCCCCAGGAAACCCGGGCCGCTTCAAAGATTCGCTTCATGGCCCGCGCCACTTCCTGGCCGTGGGGATCGTAGCTTGCGCCGCAGCCAAGCCAGAACAGCCACTCCTGGCTGCCGTCGAAAATCGGGAACCGCTCGGCGGTGATGAATTTCCGGCGCGTCTCCTGGGAGACGCCCCAGGGATTGTGCGGCGTCCGCTCCATAGTGGTGAACAGGCTGCCGACTTTGGGCTTGTTCGTGCGGCCCTCGCTGACCAGGCCGCGGCGCAGGTCGAGGATCTTGCTTCCCACGTGCTCGATGCCGACCGGGCAGGCCTCCTCGCAGGCGCCGCAGGAGAGGCACTGGTAGAGGTCTTCTTCGCTCACCCAGGCTGTGCCGCGCCCCACTTCCTCCGGCGTTCCGGAGATCACTGCGCCGCCCGCCATCAGGCCGCGCTGCATCTGAAGAATCACTTCTTTCGGATTGAGCGACTGGCCAGTGAGATTGGCGGGGCAAACCTGGGTGCAGCGGCCACATTCGACACAGGCATGGATGTCGAGCAGGTCCTTCGGGGCCAGGTCGGTGAAGCGAACGATGCCCAGGTCGTCGTCGTCCCCGGCGCGCAAGGGGCGGATGCTGCTGGTGTTCCAGGGACGGAAAAAGATGGCGACCGGCGAGAGCGCCAGGTGCAAGTGCTTGGATTGCGGAATCACCACCAGAAGGGCAAAGAAGGAAACAGTGTGGACCCACCAGTTCGCCCTCCATGCGGTAGTGTGAACCCCGAAACCGCGCCAGCCAAGCAGATAAGTAAGCATCAGCAGGACAATCAGCGCCGAGACCAGGCCCGAGGTCGGCGAAAGCGGGCCCAGCTCCTTGGGCCGCAGGGCGAAGCGCCGGAACGTCAGCCCGAGAATGCCCACCAGAACGGCGACAGCCCAGGCCGCCGCAAACAAGCCATACCAGCTCTCCTCCCTCTCGGCCGCTTCCAGGCCACGGAAGCCCAGAGCCATGTGCCGGAGGCTCACCCAGGCAAAAGCAAAGAACCCCCACAAGACCAGCGCATGGAGCAGGCCCGCCACGGGCCGGTCGCGGATCACCCGGGATTGCAGGACCACTTCCAGGAACACGCGCCAGAATCGCGCGCCGGGATGGTCGAACGGGAAGGCGGGAATCGACTGTATCTTGTAATGGAAGCGGCGGTAGATGGTCCTCGCGAAATACCAGATGCTCGCGACAATGAGGATCGCGAACAAAACCCGCGAGGCCATCCCAATCACGAAGAGGACTGAATTGCTTCCGTCAGCGCCGGAACGATGTCGAACAGGCTGCCCACGATGCCGTAATCGGCCACCTCGAAGATCGGCGCGCTCGAGTCCTTGTTGACGGCCACCACGGTGCGCGAGCCTTTCATGCCGACCAGGTGCTGGATGGCGCCGGAGATGCCCAGGGCGATGTACAGCTTGGGAGCGACCGTCTGGCCGGAGCTGCCGACCTGGCGTTCGAGCGGCAGCCAGCCGCTGTCGCACACCGGACGCGAAGCGCCTACTTCGGCGCCCAGCGCCTGGGCCAGCTTTTCGACCATCGGCAAATTCGCCGGATCCTTGATGCCGCGGCCCACGGCCACAATGATCTCGGCGGTGGCCAGGTCTACGGTGCGTTTGGCTTCCTGAAAGCGCTCTAGCGGCCGGGTGCGGATCTGCGCGGCATCGAGTGAGACGGAAGGATGTTCGATGGGAGCCGGAGCGCCGCCCTTCTCCAGCCGGTCGGCGCGGAACGCGCCCGCCTGCACAGATACAAAGTATGGCGGCCCGCCGGCAAAGACCACGTCGGCGTTCATCTTGCCCTGAAAGAGCTGGCGGACGAAAACCGGCCCGCCGTCATCCACGCGGCAGCCGACCACGTCAGAGATGAAAGCGCGGTCAAGCGAGGCGGCCAGCTTGGGAGCAAAATCGCGCGCCTGGTAGGTATGAGCCAGCAATACCAGGAGCGGCCCGGCGCGCTGAATCAGTTGCCTCAGGGCCAGGGCATAGCCGTCCGGGGTGTATTCGCCGAGCAACGAGTGCCGGAGGCTGAGGACGCGCTCCACGCCGTAAGCGGCAAGCTCGGCTTCGAGCGCTTCCAGGCCCGTCTCTGAGCCCAGCAGGGCGGCCGCCACGGGCCTGTCCAGCGCTTTGCCCAGCTCGACTCCGGCGGCGAGCGCCTCCCAGGACATTTTGTTCCAGGCGCCGCCCTGCTGTTCCATCACCACCAGTATGCTCATAGCACGCGCGCCTCGAACTTCAGTTTTTCCAGCAGCTTCGCCGCTACCTCCTTGGGCGGGCCCTCGAGAAACTGCGTTTGCTTGGATTTCTGCGGCGCGTAGACGCGGCGGATGATCTGCCGCGGCTTGAGGTCTACGCCGAGTTCGGCCGGCGTGACCCGCTTCAGCTCCTTCGTCTTCGCCTTCTTGATGCCCATCAGGGTGGCGTAGCGGACCTTGTTGATGCCGGATTGGATGGCGAGCAGCGCCGGCAACGGCATCTCGACGTATTGGAACCAGCCGGCCTCGAGCTCGCGCTTCACCTTGATGCCGCCCTCCATCTTCTGGACTTCCATGATGATGGTCGCGTGGGGCGCCCCGAGCAATTCAGCCAGGATGACGCCGGTCTGCGAAAAGCCGAGATCGTCGGATTGCAGGCCGGTCAGGACTAGATCGAAGGATTCAGCGCGGATGGCGGCGGCCAGGGCCCGCGCGGTGGTGAAGCTGTCGAGCCGGGCCAGGGCCTCATCCTCGATGTGGATGCCCCGGTCGGCGCCCTTGGCCAGTGCCTCGCGGATAGCCGAAGCGGCGCGGGCCGGTCCGGCGCACACCACCACCACCTCCCCGCCGTGCTTCTCCTTCAGCCGCAGCCCCTCTTCCAGGGCGTAGGTGTCTGGCTCATTGATCTCAAAGCTGAGATCGGTTTCCCGCACCCAGGCCTGGGCATCGTCAATGCGCAACACCGAATCGCGGGCCGGCACCTGCTTCAGGCAGACAATGATCTTCATGGGAATGCAACCGCAGATGAGCGCAGATAAACACCGATCGAAGAACAAGAATTCCTATCCGTGTGCATCTGTGTTCATCTGTGGTTACGAAAAGCGTTTGAAAATCAGCGCCCCGTTCGTGCCGCCGAAGCCGAAGGAGTTGGTCAGGGCGTACTCCAGGCGAGCCTGGCGGGCGACGTTCGGCACATAGTCCAGGTCGCAGTCCGGATCGGGCTTGCACTGGTTGATGGTCGGCGGCATGACCTGATCGCGCAGGGCCAGTGTCACGATGCCTGCTTCGAGCCCGCCGGCGCCCCCCAGCAAGTGGCCGGTCATCGACTTGGTCGAGCTGACGGCAAGCTTGCGGGCGTGATCGCCGAACGTGCTCTTAATGGCGATGGTTTCGATGCGATCGCCCACCGGGGTCGAAGTGCCGTGGGCGTTGATGTAGTCGATCTGGTCGAAGCGGATGCCGGCGTCGCGCATGGTGTTGCGCATCACGCGGATGGCCCCCTCGCCGTCCCCCGAAGGCGAGGTGATGTGGTAGGCGTCGGCGCTCATGCCGTAGCCGACCAGCTCGACCAGAATCGGCGCGTCGCGCCGCCTGGCAAACTCGAGCTCTTCCAGGATCAGGATGCCGGCCCCTTCTCCGACCACGAAACCGTCGCGGTCGGCGTCGAAGGGCCGGGAGGCGGCCGGCGGGTCATCGTTCCGGGTCGAGAGCGCCCGCATGGCGGCAAAGCCGCCCACGCCCATGGGCGTGATGGCCGCCTCCGAGCCGCCGCAGATCATCACATCGGCCTCGCCACGCTGGATGAGCCGGAAGGAATCCCCCACGGCGTGAGCGCTGGTGGTGCAGGCCGTGGCGGTGGCGGAATTCGGTCCCTTGGCCCCCGTGCGGATTGACACCTGTCCTGAAGCCAGATTGATGATCGTCGCCGGAATGAAAAATGGGGAGATTTTTCTCGGACCGCCCGCCAGCAGGTTGGCATGTTCGCGCTCGATCACGTCGAACCCGCCGATCCCGCTGCCGATGTACACCCCCACTCTTTCCCCGATTTCCGGGGCGATCTGCAAGCCCGAAGCATCCAACGCGAAGCCGGTGGCGGCCAGGGCGAAGTGAATGAACCGTCCCATCTTCTTCACTTCTTTTTTTTCGATGTAACTTAGCGGGTTGAAGCCTTTGACCTCGCCGGCGATCTGGGAGGCGAAGCACGCCGGGTCGAAGGAAGTAATGCGGGCGATGCCGCTCTTCCCTTCCTGGATGGCTTTCCAGGTCTCTTCGGTCCCGATCCCCACGGCAGAGATCAGACCCACTCCGGTTACGACCACCCTTCGCAAAGGATCTCCTTTCTGGCAGGCTCGACCCGCGTCAAGGCCGTCCGAGCGACGTCCCGGCGGGTGGGCTGCTCCTGAAAAACCCCGGCCGGCGCCGCCCGCTGGCCGGCGCCCCCTCGCTACTTGTTCTTGGCGTGGCTTTCGATGTACTCGATGGCGTCCTTGACAGTGGTGATCTTCTCCGCGTCCTCATCCGGAATATCGATCCCAAAGGCTTCTTCGAAGGCCATCACCAGCTCCACAATGTCGAGGGAGTCGGCCCCCAGGTCCTCTACGAACGAGGCGGCTCCGTCCACCTGCGCCTCGTCCACCCCAAGCTGCTCGACAATAATCTGCTTCACTTTTTCCTCAATGGACATGAACCCTCCCCACCTTCATGAAACTACTGATTCTAACGAGCCCGAGGGATAGGGCGCAACCGGAAAAGACACGGACACAAAAGATTGAAGGAAAAAAGGCGAATGCGGGAGCGGCCTACCGGTACTTGCGGTGCACCGCCACGACCCGCCCCTGAATGCGCACGTCGCTCAAGGAAACGCGCATGGGCTCCATGGCGGCGTTGGCTGGCTGCAAGCGGGCAATGC
>JACQDG010000448.1 GCA_016201185.1 Acidobacteriota bacterium
CCGGCTATCATGAGCGCTGCTGACCAGCAGGTCCTCGATCCCGTCGCCGAGCGAGCCCGCCGCCGCATAACCCGGCGCCTGATTCCATTCCTGTTTCTGCTTTATCTCATCGCCTACCTGGACCGCGTCAATGTCGGTTTTGCCGGGCTCGAAATGACGCGAGAGCTCGGCTTCTCCAACAAGGTCTTCGGCTTGGGCGCGGGCATTTTCTTCGTCGGCTACGTTCTGCTGGAAATTCCCGGGACAATGCTGGTGGAGCTGTGGAGCGCCCGCAAGTGGATTTCCCGCATCATGATCTCCTGGGGAATCGTGGCGTCTCTCACCGGGCTTATCTCGAGCGCCCGCCAGTTCTACTGGATTCGGTTCATTCTCGGAGCGGCCGAGGCGGGTTTCTTCCCCGGCGTCATCGTCTACTTGTCCCACTGGTACCGCTACGAGGATCGGGGCAAGGCCGTGGCTATGTTCATGACCGCCATCCCGCTGGCCCTCATCGCGGGCGCGCCGCTGGCCGGGCTTCTGATGAAGATCCATTGGTTCGGCCTTTCGGGCTGGCGCTGGCTGTTGATTCTGGAAGGGCTGCCCGCGGTCATTTTTGGTATTATTACGATCTTCTACCTGACCGACTGGCCGAAAGACGCCCGCTGGCTGCCTTCCGACGAAAGGGAGTGGATCACCGGCGAGCTGGAGCGCGAGAAGCAGGCCAAGAAGGCGGCCAAACCGCTCAGCGCCTGGCAGGCCCTCCGTCACCGCGACGTGATCCTGCTGACGCTGGCTTACTTCTGCAACACCACCAGCGGTTACGGCTTCCTCCTCTGGCTGCCGAAGATGGTGCAGAAGCTTTCGGGGCTCGGCACGCTCAGAGTGTCGCTGATTTCCGCCATCCCGTTCCTGGCGGTGATGCCGGCCATGTTGCTGGTCGGCCGCCACTCCGACCGGACCGGCGAGCGTCGCTGGCACGCCGCACTGTCGATTTTCGTGACCGCAGCCTCCCTGCTCGCAAGCCAGTGGGTGGGAGATCACGTGGCGCTTACGGTGGCGCTGTTCTCCATCGCCACCATGGCCCAGTACAGCTTCAATCCTCCGTTCTGGGCTTTGCCGACCACGTTTCTCAGCCAGGCGGCGGCTGCCGCTTCCATCGGGCTGATCAATTCGCTGGGAAATCTGGGCGGCTTCGTGGGTCCCTATGCGGTGGGCTTCTTGACCGACAAGACGGGCACGTACGCCGCCGGGATCTTCTACCTGGTTGGTGCGGCTTTCTTGGCGGGACTTCTGGTGCTGCTGTTGCGCAGCCGTCGTCCCCCGGCCCCCAGCCCCTGATCCCCAGGCTGCGCTTACTGCGGCTGCCGCATCAGTTCCTCGGCTTTCAATCCGGTGTTGATCTGCAGGTCCCGCGTAACGCTCTCCCGCGCCAGCTTGCCGTCCCGCAGCACCCGCACCTTGAAGGACATCCGCAAGCCATCGACTTGCCGGTAATCAGAAACGAATTCTTCCACGTTCGTCGGTCTTCCGTCAGGGGCTTCGCCCCGGTAGCTCCGTTTGAGGACGGCGCCGTTCGCGCGGTCCACCGCCAGCCGCAGTGGCTTGCCGGCCACGTCGGCGATTTCAATCACGTCGCACAGCCGGCCCTCGACCTTGTCCGTTGTCACCCAGCGCACGGCAGAACGGTCGGCGGGTGGGTGCAGCAAGATATTGGCGCGCGCCAGGTCGGCCTGTATCCGCTGGATTTCCGTTGCCGGAAGGGCGGCTGTTCCCTGCGGCCCCTTGCGCCAGCCGGTTCTCGAGTCCAGGGCCATGACGAATTCCCCCAGGGGCAGCGTGCTCTGCTGGCGAACGGTCGAGGGCGCCATGAACCAGCTCTTGCTCTGGATGTCGAATTCCCCCTGGGGAGCCACCACATGACTGTCGAGATCGAAGGACATGTCCTGAATGGCAGCCAGCTTCTCCCGGCCCCCGGCCGCCTTTAGCGCCGCTTCCAGCACCTTCCAGCCGCGCTCCCCGGCCGACTCCGCGACCGGCTGAGAGCGGGCCACCCGGGGAAATACGACCAGTAATATGACAAACGCAGCACGATATGTTTTCACGCGCGCACCTCGAAAGCTCATTATGCCCCGAATTTCGCGTGCCTGTCACCCCGCGGCCGGATACTGCTCTCGGCCGGCGGCAATTCCTGATATTCTGGAGTGGCTGCAAGCCGTTTTGCCCGCAGCGCAGGCGGAGGTCTCATGAGCGAACGCCGGCTAGGCGACATGCCCCCCGACGAGTTCCGCCGGCTCCTTCACCAGACCGCAGACTGGATCGCCGACTTCATCGAGCATGTCGGCGAGCGCTCTGTGCTGCCGTTGCTGACCCCGGGCGCGACCATTGACGCCTTGCCTGCCCAGGCCCCCGAACAGGGCGAAGACATGGCCTCCATCCTGGCGGATTTCGACCGTTTGATCATGCCTTCGCTCACCCACTGGAATCACCCGGGGTTTCTGGCCTATTTCGCCATTACCGCTTCCGGCCCCGGCATTCTGGGCGAAATGTTGGCCTCCACTGTCAACACTAACGGCATGCTGTGGCGCACCTCGCCCGGCACTACCGAGCTGGAGCAGGTCGTCCTGAACTGGCTTTGGCGACTGATGGGCCTGCCGGATCACTGCTTCGGGATGATTCACGACACTGCCTCCACCGCCACCCTGCACGCCGTGGTGGCCGCCCGCGAGGCGCTCGAGGATCTCCCCATCCGCGCCCGTGGCCAGAGCGCCGCACCCCCGCTGGTGCTCTATACCTCCGAGCAGGCGAATTCTTCCGTCGAGAAGGCCGGCCTCACGCTCGGCCTCGGCCAGGAGAATATCCGCAAAATCGAGGTGGACGAAGAGTTCCGCATGAAGCCGGAAGCGCTCGACGCCGCCATCACGGCCGATCTGCTCGCCGGGCGACGGCCTTTCTGCGTGGTCCCGACGGTCGGCACCACATCCACCACCTCCGTCGATCCGGTAGAGAAAATCGGCGAAATCTGCCGCCGCCGGCGCCTGTGGCTGCACGTGGACGCCGCCTACGGCGGCGTCGCCGCCATCGTTCCCGAGATGGGCCACGTGCTGGCCGGCTGCGATCGCGCCGACTCCATCGTGGTCAACCCACACAAGTGGCTGTTCACGCCCATGGACCTCAGCGCCTTCTACTGCCGCCGCCCGGACGTGCCATCAACATGACGGAGTACGGCGTGCCGCTGGGCCGCCGTTTCCGCGCCCTCAAGCTGTGGTTCGTCCTCCGCTACTTCGGCCGGGAGGGCATCGTGGCCAACCTGCGCGAGCACATCCGCCTGGCGCAGAAGTTCGCTGCCTGCGTGAAGGCTCATCCCGATTACGAGCTAATGGCCCCGGTTATCTTCTCGACAGTTTGTTTCCGCTTCCGGCCGCCCCGGATCAGTGAGATTCAATTGCAGCGGCTCAACCGCAACCTGCTCGATGCGGTGAACCGCACCGGCCGGTTTTTCCTGTCTCATACCCAGCTCCACGACAAACTAACGCTGCGCTTGGCGGTGGGCAACCTCCGCACCACCGAGGCCCACATCGACCAGGCTTGGAATCTAATCTGCGCCAAAGCGCGTGACCTGACGCTGTAGAACGGGCCCGGCCGCCGCTCGCCGCCCTCAGATCCGCTCCAGCTCGGCGACCGTCCTCTCGTTTTCCACGTTGCCCGTGTTCAGCGTGGTTTTTGGCTCCAGCAGCAGGACGTGCGCTTCCTCTTCCGCAATGGGGAGATGCTCGACTCCCTTAGGAACAATGACGAACTCGCCTTCGTTCAGGCGGATATCCCGGTCTCGAAACCGGATCAGCAGCTTGCCCTTCACTACGAGGAAAAGCTCGTCCTCCTTGTCGTGGTGGTGCCACACAAACTCGCCCTTCAGCTTGACCAGCTTGACGAATGAGTCGTTCAATTCCCCGGCGATTCTCGGGCGCCAGTAGTCCTTGAAGAGACGGAGCTTTTCGGTGAGGTTCACTTTCTCCATAACTGTACGACTCCTAAAACGTGTCATCCGGCGGCCGGATGTTCTTTAATCTCAGGCAGACTTCGCACTGCGCCTTCATATCCACTTCGCCCCGGCAGTCTGCGCCGTAATTACAGTGTCGCACTGCCCCGGTCCCTGTGCGCTAGAATGTGTCCTTTGCGCGCCGGCACACTTATGAAGACACTGGTCCTGTTTCTCCTGGCCGCGGCCGCTTCCGCGCGGCCCATCGCATTCACCAACGCCCGCCTCTACACCATCAGCCGCGGCATCATCGCCCATGGCGCTATGGTCGTCGACAACAACAAGATCCTCGAGGTGGACGAGGCCGGCCGGGTCCGCATCCCTCCCGGCGCCGAGGTCCGCGACTTGGGCGGAAAGGTCCTCTTCCCTGGCATTGTCGATACCCATTCCCACATCGGCCTCGCCCAGGTTGGTAACCAGGACGTCAACGAGTCGAGCGGCCCCAGCCAGCCCATTCTCCGCGCCCTGGACGCCATCTTGATGACCGACGCCACCGTTCGCGCTGCCGTCGCCGGCGGCGTCACCACCGCCAACATCATGCCCGGCAGCGGAAACGTCATGGGCGGGCAGACCGCCTACGTCAAGCTCCGCGGCCGCACCATCGAGGACGGCCTCATCTTCAAGACCGGCCTCCAGGGCGGCATGAAGATGGCTAACGGCGAGAACCCCAAGGGTTACGCTTCCCGGGATCAGGCGCCCAAGACCCGCATGGCCGTGGCCGCCCTCCAGCGCCGCCTGTTCGTCCGCGCCCTGGAATACAAGCGCAAGCTCGCTTCCCCCCAGCCGCCGGACCGCGACCTGGAGCTCGAGCCCATCGTCGAAATTTTGGACGGCCAGCGGACCGTCCACTTTCACACTCACCGCGCCGACGACATCATGACCGTCCTCCGCCTCGCCGACGAGTTCCACTTCAAGGTCGTGCTGCAGCACGTCACCGAGGGCTACAAGGTCGCGGACGAAATCGCCCGCCGCCGCGTCCCGGTTTCCTTCATCGTCATCGATTCCCCTGGCGGCAAGCTCGAGGCGGCCGATTACTCCCCCGCTAACGGCGCCATCATGGAAAAGGCCGGCATCAAGCTCGCCATCCACAGCGACGACTGGATTGTCAGCTCGCGGTTTCTCTTCCGCGAAGCGGGTCTGGCCGTCCGCGACGGCATGAGCGAGGAGGGCGCCCTTCGCGCCCTTACCCTGAACCCGGCCGAGATGCTTGGTCTCGGCGACCGCATCGGGTCGCTCGAACCCGGCAAGGACGCCGACTTCCTCGTCCTTTCCGGCGATCCGCTCAGCGTCTACACCCACGTGCTCGAAACCTGGATCGACGGTGAGAGGGTCTTCGACCGCTCCCGCCTCCCCGACCGTCTCTACCAGACCGGCGGCGCAGGGGTGGCCGGCCGCTATCCCGTAGAGGTGGTGAAACAATGAGACGGGCTTTGGCGATCTTCCTTCTTTCTCTCCCGGTCTGCGCCCAGAACCTGGCGGTCGAAGGCGAGACGGTTCACACCATGTCGCCGCGCGGCGATCTGCGCAACGGTGTGGTCGTTGTCACCGACGGCCGCATCGCGCAGGTCGGCCCGGCCGCATCGGTGCGCGTTCCCTCGGGCTATCGCCGCGTTGCAGCCCGCGTGGTCACCCCCGGGCTTATCGACGCCCACACCTCTCTCGGTCTTTCCGGCATTTACAACATCGCCGCCGACCAGGACCAGGACGAAACCTCCGACCCCAACCAGGCCGACCTCCGCGCTCTCGACGGCTTCAATCCCACCGAGAGCCTGCTGCACTACGCGCTCGAAAACGGCGTGACCACCATCCAGGCCACCCCCGGCCGCGCCAACGTGATTGCCGGACAGGCCGGCATCTTCCAGACCTCCGGCGAAAAAGCCACCGCCGACTCGCTTGCGCTGCGGCCCGTTTCCGCCATGGTCTTCACCCTGGGCGAGAACGCCAAAGCCACGTACGGCCCCAAGAACAAAGCTCCCACCACGCGCATGGCCACGGCCGCCTTGATTCGTCGCGCCTTGAACGACGCCCAGAACTACGACCGGAAAATGCAGCTTGAGCCCGACAAGCGTCCGGCCCGCGACCTGAAGCTGGAAGCCCTGGCTAGGGTCGTGCGCGGCGAGCTGCCCGCCGTCTTCAGCGCCCAGCGCGAAGACGACATCCTGACCGCCATCCGGCTGGGGCAGGAGTTCTCGCTGAAGTATATGATCGACGGCGCAGCCGAAGCCTACCTGGTGGCCGACGAGATCAAAAAGGCGGGCATTCCTGTGCTGGTAGGACCTACCATGCAGCGCGCCGCCTCACTCGACACGCGCAATACCACCCTCGAAAACACCGCCATTTTGGCCAATAAGGGAGTCCCCATTGCCATCCCCTCCGGGTTCGAGGGCTACGTTCCCAAGACCCGGCTGGTGCTGTTTGAAGCCGGCCTGGCCGCCGCCAACGGCCTTCGGTCGGACCGGGCCCTCGAAGCCATCACCGTCAGCCCGGCGCGTATTTTGGGGGTTGCCGATCGGCTCGGCTCGATCGAGGAAGGCAAACAGGCCGACCTGGTGCTCTACGACGGCGACCCGTTCGAATACCGCACCCGCGTCACGAATGTAGTGGTTAGGGGCAAACCGATCCGTTGAGCCTGCTGTGTAACCATTCGCCTTCGGTGCCCGTGGCCTCTACCTGGACGATCTGGTTGGAAGGAATCCGCCAGAGTCGTCTCCATCCGCAAGGATCGCCGATGCGTTTACCTCGCCCGCCGCCGGCCAACCGACAGTGCTCCCACTGTGGCGCTAATTCTTGACCGCTATGAAAGCGTTGTCCTGTGAGCTTACACCGCCAATGGTAGCGACGACCTTCTGATTACCATCCGATAAGTTTGGGGCAACGACGTTCAGGCTGATACAACCCGGCGCCCGAAATGCCAGCGAACTGCACGGTCGCATTGACCCCACCGATCGTGACAATGACTGGGTCGGTCAGCGGCGCCGCCCCGCTGAAAACCTGACCGGATGGAACCGGGGCGTTCGTGGGGCCGAAGCTGGTGCGGCAAAGAATGATGATGTCCCCGGGCTTTGCCGGCCGCGTAGTTACCGCAGTGCCGAATAATCCAGGGGGCCCAAGACTAGGGGCTACGCAGGAAGCCGTGAACCACACCGCTCGCGTCAAAGTAGTATCCCGTGATGGCCCCCGCTGGGTTGTTGCTTATGGGGATGGTGCCCTGG
>JACQDG010000002.1 GCA_016201185.1 Acidobacteriota bacterium
AGTTTCGCTCCAAGGCGCCGGGGAGGTCGAATTTCAGAATGTAGATGCGGCCGGCGGAGTCTTTCACGCGAAACTTGGGCGTGTAGCCTTCGTCCTCGATGCGGATGATTTTCCAGGGGACAGGCTCGGGGTTTTTTCCTCCCAGCCCTTTCACGACTTCCTCGAACGACAACGGACGCCGCCCGATACGGTTCGTAAACCAACTGGAATCCGGCGCCTCATCCCAGGCATTTACATTCAACGCACCAGAGTCCCCGGCTGCGAGCGCCTTGTATTCGGGGCTCAGGTGGCGCAGCCAGGAATTATAGACAAGGGCGTAAAGCTCGGACACCTCCTGCTCCTTCGGCTCCGGCGCGTGCTGGTCATCCGGGTCAACCCACAAGGGAGGACGAAGACGGAATTTCGAGGCTGCCGGCGCCGCCGGCGACAGAAGGCCGGCCAGGAAGAAAAGCAGAAATATCGCGCGCCGCCTCATCTCTTGTAAGCTCCGTAGCGGATCGGGCCTCGCAGGGGCGGTCGTTCCCGGTCGCCGAAAAGGATGTGCAACAAAAAGCCTTCCTCGCTGTGGCCATATTCCACCCGCAGGAAGGTGCCGCGCACCGAACGGAATCGCAAGCCGAGGCCGTAATTGCGATGCCAGTTGATCCAGCTCAGGTCGCTCGTCCGGTCGAAAATCTGTCCTTCATCGAAAAAGGGGATCGTCTGAATATTCGGGTGAATTCGGTAGCGGTATTCGAGCGACAGCAGCGCCAGGTTCCTGCCGTAGAAACGATCCAGCGCAAAGCCCCGCAAGGTGGAAGACCCCCCGATGTGAGGCAGAAGATAAAAAGGGATGGGGTCGCTGCCGCCCCGTTCGCGGTTCAGCTCGATGTTTGCTTGTCCCACCAGCGCGCTGCGCCCGGAGGCCATCGGCATCCGGCCCTCCAACTGCGTCTCATAGCTGAAATACCGCAGCTTGCTCGGCCCCAGTCCATCCTGGTAGGAAGCGCCGAAATGGGCGAGCCCCCCCAGGAGTATTCACCCCGGAAAAGATCGGCGTCGAAGTAAGCGCCCGCACTCCCGAGCCGGGTCTGCGTGCCATAGCCGGTCAGGTCGGAGAAGAACACATCCGGCGAAGAGATTCCCGGAGCCTGTCCCGGAAGCGCAGAGAGCCAGGCCAATTTGTACAGCGCGCCCCATCGCAGCCGCTTCGCCGGCTGGATCTCCCACCGCAGCCCGGCCCAAGATTGCCGCAAGGCGAAGTTGCTGTGCTTTTCCTTGAGCGACGCGTGTCCCAAGCCGTAAAAGTTTTCCTCGGGACGCCACTGATAGGAAGCTTCTGCCACCACCTTGTTGTCACCAAAGGCCCGGGTCCACTGCGAGTCAAATTCCTCGTAACCTCTAAAGGTCGCCAGCCCCAGGAATGTCAGATATTGCTGCTCTCCGGTAGAAATCGTGTACCCGGTGCCGCCGCCTAGTCCGGTTCCTTCACCCACCCCTCCGAAACGGGCCGCCACACCACGGCGGCGCAGGTATTCCGTCCACAGTTGGAATCGCTCCCGGATGTGGTGTTTTTCGAAGCTGATAAGTCCTTTTTCCATCCCGGAGGTAATGCCGCGGTGGGGCAATGAAAGAATACGCAGAGGGAGCAAGACCGGGGGGCGAGTCGCGTTTCTCACCTCCTGGGGGGTGACAATCCGTCATAAGTAGTGGCTGGATTGGGTGGATTTTCCTCCTGGCCTCTGGCAGACGGAAAGCCCAGCATCCACACGCAGGCGAGCACCGCAGTCAGAGCTCCCCGCTCGGCCTTCCACAGCCGAAACCAGGTGCTCATGTTGCAACAATACTCTCTCCGGGAATCGCTGTCAAAAGTCAGGTAGGGTACCTGTGGGCTGCAGCACTGGTTCGGCCCTGGTCGCGGCGCCTCAAACGCCGGCCCCCTTGCCCTGCACCCCATCCCCCGCACCAACAGGCCGACCAAAGAATCGATCGGCTCGCTGAAACCCTGCAGCGTTTCCTGGAATCTCAGATGGGCCGCGATGGAAAGAATTAGTTCCCCGCCTCGCTCCCCCGCCACGTCTTAAGTAAAAACACCCGGCGACCTAATGTGTTGGCCCAATGGGAGCCGCCCTCCGACTCTCCTACACTCTTGTCGATAGGCCCACACAGAGGCCGAGATGATCCCCCATTCCGATCCCCCCGGCGTTGTGGCGGCGGTGATTTCCGCCGCCCTGTTTGCCATTGCCCTGGTCTACGTGATGCGCTCCAGGCGGGCGCTGGATCTCGAAGAGCCGCTGATTTCTATTCTTTCCGGCGGCGGCTTCGAGACGGAGCGAGAGCTGTTCGCGAGCGCCCTCGTGGGTCGTAGCGTGCCCGGCCGCGGCCTGATTGTCTCCGTGGTCTTGCACGTGCTGGTTCTGGGCGGGACGCCGTTCTCGCCATATCTTTTTCCGGAGAAAATTAGCCCGGATTTCAACAGATTTAACGTTAGAATCGTCGAGTTCCGGCTGCCGGCGCCGGTCTTCTATTCGGCGCCGGCATCGGAAAAGCCGGCGCGGCCTGCGCCGCGGGTCCAGGACAGGCAGGCTGCCAAGGGCGGTACAGTCCTGCAAAACCCCGCGGCGACGCGAGGTCTTGCCGTCGCAGCCGCGGCCCGGAAGCCGCAATTTCTACTGCCGGAAAACTGGCGGTTCAAGGCCCGGGACATTGTCATCCAGCCGGACCAGCCACCGGAGGTGAGCATGGCGATCCGCCACAGCCTGCCGACCGCCCTGCTGTGGGCACAGGCGCCGGCGCCGCCGGATGAATCGCGGCTGGTAGGGGCCGTGAAAGACCGGCAGACTCCGCTGCCTGCTTTTTCGCTGCCACGGTCTCTGCCGGTCCTGCAAAAGCCCAACCGGGAAATTGCGATATCGGACTTGCAGATCGGCTCGGCGCCGGTGTTCACGTTCCGGCCGCCGCAACTCCCGGTCCCGGCGGCGAACGTTTCGCCGGTGAGCATCCCCTCGTCTCCCAACGAGGCGCGGGGCGAATTACCGGCCTCGGCCCTGCCCTCAGGAACCCCGATGAACCTGATCGCCCTAATGAGCACCCCGGCGCCGGCGGCCTCCGGCTATTTGCTCGATGTAGGCAACCGGCCTGCCGAGTCGCAGCCTTCCTCCTCCGCTGCAGAGAACGGGGGCGCCGGCGCCGGGATCCCCTCAGGAGCGGGCTCCGGAGGCAACGGCGCCCGAACTGGCGAGACCAGTTCCGGCGCAGCCAATCCTGCCGGCGCCAATCAGGGCCCCGCCAAAGGCAGTCACGCTGACCTACTGGCCTCGGCCTCCGGCGCCGAAAGATCGGAACCTGCCTCCCATTCCGACAAGCCCGCCGGCAGCCCGCACTCGCCATCCTACCCGACCGGCAACCTGGGCGTAATCGTGGTGCAGCAATCGGCCGAGGACAGCGTGCTCGAGGGCGCAGAGGTCCTGACGGGGCAGCCGGTTTATACCGTGTATTTCGAAGTGCCGGGCGCGCCGCGCAAATGGATTTTGCAATACTGCGTTCCCGGCGCCAGGTCCCAGTCGCTCCTGGCAAGCTCGGAGGGCGTCATTCGCATCATCCCGAAGAAGACCGTCCACCCGCCCTATCCGCTGGAACGGATTCCCCTGGACGTCCAGGGCTTGCAGGGCTATCAGGGCGACGCCCGGCGCCTGGTGGTCTTCGCCGCGATCAATGAGCGCGGGGGAATCGACAATCTGCGGCTGATCCGCGGCGCCGGCCACGCAATCGATCAGGCCGCGATGGCTACCCTGCAGCGCTGGAGCTTCCGTCCGGCCATGCGCGGCGAAGCGCCGGTGGCGGTGGAGGCCCTGTTCGGCATCCCGCTCGAGTAGAACGCGCCTGCCCTTAAACCCCCTCAGCTCAGCGCGTGGCCTTTGGTCTCGCGCGCGAACAGCAGCACGATCATTCCCAAGACATAGATGAGGGCGATGGAGCTTGCGGCGCGGGCGAAGGTCCCCAGGCGCACCACGAGAACACCGGTGATAAACGGGCCCGCTGCGGCCAGAGTGCGGCCGGCGTTGAAGCAAAAGCCCGATCCGGTGGCCCGGATGCGCGTAGGAAAAAGCTCGGGCAAATAGACTGGAAACCCGCTGAAGATGCCGTTGGTGAAGAAACCGAGGAGCGGCAGTATCAGCAAGACCGTGGAGTAGGAACCCGGCGCCAGGAACGTGGCCGGCAGCGTGACTGCCGCGCCCAGCATCATGAACAGAAACGCGCCACGGCGGCCGATCCATTCAGCGATGGGCGGGAAGGCCAGGTACCCCACGATGGCCCCGGCGTTCAAGCTCATCACCGCGTAGCTGACCATCTTTGTCACCGCCCCGGCATCCAGGCCCCGCGGCCCGAGAAGCTCGCGGATGAGTGAGGGCGTCCAGTTGGTGGCGCCCCACAGGCCGAAGACGGCCACGAAGGCCAGCGCCGAGCCAACCAGGGTGTCGCGGCGGCGCTCCGGCGTGAACAGCTCCCAGAGCGTGAGGCGGGAGCCTGCCGCCGCCTTCGCGTGCATCCATTTCTCCGGCTCGCGCACTTTCATGCGGGCAATCATGGCTACGAAGGCCGGAAGGATCCCCACAAAAAACATCACGCGCCAGCTTTGTCCGGCGAGCAGCAGGTACATGCCGGCGGCAAGAAAATAACCCGCGCCCCAGGCGGATTGCAGCAGCCCTGCGCCTTTGACGCGCAGAGATTCGGGCCACACCTCGGCCACCAGGGTCGCCCCGGCGGCCCACTCCCCGCCGATCCCCAGAGCTGTGAGGAAGCGGTACAGCGCCAGCTCCCACCAGGTGTGCGAGAAGCCCGCCATACCGGTAAAGAGGGCGTAAATCAGGATCGTGATGACCAGGGTGCGGGCCCGGCCGAGGTAATCGGCCAGGATGCCGAACACCACGCCTCCCAGCGCCCACCCCACGAGGAAGATGGCGAAGATGATGCCGCCGTACCAGCCGATGTCGGCGGTCGCGTGGCGGCTTCCCAGGAGTTCCTTCAGCGCGGGGTTGAGCACCAGCGCATAGATCGTGGCGTCCATGGAGTCGAAGATCCAGCCGAGCCAGGCGACTACCAGAACAACGATTTGATACCTGGAAAGCTGCCGCCAGGGATTGGCAGAAGGGCTGGGCATTTGCAGGGCAGTTTCGCATACCTGCGGTCGAGAGCGGTACCAGAGCAACTCCCGGAGCTGTTCTTATGGAAACGACTGGTAGTCGGCCAGAACTTCAGCCGGAGCCTGGCGGTAGTCGAGCAGCCGGACCTCGTCGAGCGCGGCATGGGCGTAGTAGCCGTCGTACCAGGAGGCGCGGGCGAAATACAGGTCCGTTACGGACTGGGCGGTGAAGCCGGGGAAAACACCCTGGGCATCGGCCGCGCCGCTGATGTAAATGGTCCCGGCGCGCGAGGAGCCGTCATAGGTGGCGGTGACGTGGTACCAGGTGTTGAGCGACAGGGCGGTCGTGGAGAACAGCCAGGGGGAACTCGCGGGAAGACTCGCCACGGAAAGGATCACCCGGCCGCTCGAATGTACCCCGAGATACCAACCCTGATAGTTGCCGCCGTAATCGGCCACTAGCACGGCAAAGCCCGGGCTGGGAGGGTAGGAGAGCAGCTTCACCCAGGCGCGAATGGTGAAACTGGCCGGACTGAAAGCGGACGAAGCGGGGGCCTGGGCCCAGTCGGTTGCGCCGTTGAAGCTGCGCGCGCCGTTGCGGACGCCGCCGCCGACCGTGGGGGCGCCGTGGGCTGTGGCGTCGTGACCGTTGCCGGAGCTGTCGGCGAGTGTTACGCCCGTGTCGTCGAGCTTCCATTCGGCGACGGCTGCGGGCGCCGGGGCCTGCGGGAACGACTGGTAATCGCTCAGAATCTCAGCCGCCGTCTTGGCCACCGGATACACCCGGGTTTCGTCCAGCGCGGCGTTCAGGTAGTAGCCGCCGTACCAGGAGGCGCGGGCCAGGTAGGCATCGGTCGAAGGAGCGGGGGTGAAGCCGGCAAAGAAACCCTGGGCGTCGGCCGAGCCGTTGATATAGATTGTCGCTTGGCGCGTCGAGCCGTCGTAGGTGGCCGCGAGATAGTACCACTGATTCAAGAGCAGGGCCGTTGAGGAGAGCAGCCAGGGGGAACTCGAAGGCAGGCAGGCCACCGAAAAGATCACCCGGCCGCTCGAGTGCCCCCCGAGATACCACCCCTGGTAGTCGCCGCCGTAATCGGAGAGCGCCACGCCCCAGGAGGCGGAGGTGGAACCGGGAAGCTCCGGTAGTCGGCCAGAACCTGCGCCGGGCCTTCGAGGAACGGACAAAGGCGGGTCTCGTCGATGACAAAATTCAGATAGTAGCCGTCGTACCAGGAGGCCCGCCCGAACGTGAGCGGCAGGGACGACTGCGGGGTGAAGCCGGGGAAGGCCGCCGCTACATCGAGGGCGCCGTTAACGTAAATGGCGCCCTGGCCCGTTGAGCCGTCGTAGGTTGTGGTAATGCAATACCAGCGCTGGAGCCCCAGGGCGGTGGTGGAAAGCAGCCAGGGCGCGCTCGAGGGGAGGCTCGCCACGGAAAAGAGTACACGGCCGCTGGCGGAAAGACCCACGTACCAGCCCTGGTAGTTGCCACCATAGTTGGCCGCGACTACGCCCCATCCGGCG
Source organism: Acidobacteriota bacterium (assembly GCA_016201185.1). Lineage (GTDB taxonomy): Bacteria > Acidobacteriota > Terriglobia > Bryobacterales > JACQDG01 > JACQDG01. The sequence continues at coordinate 6,647 of JACQDG010000002.1, forward strand.
GCGGTGGGGTAGCTGAGCAGCTTCACCCAGGCGCGGAAAGTGAAGCTTGCGGGGCTGAGGGCCGGGGAGGCGTCGGCCTCCACCCGGTCCGTCGTGCCGTTGAAAACCCGGGCATAGCCCACTACGCCCTGGAACGCCGCCGAACCGTAGCCGGCGGTGGCGCCGTTGTGGCCGTTTCCTGTGCCGTCCACCAGCTGGACGCCGGGTCCGGCGCCGGTTTCGTCCCACCGCCATTCAGCCGCCGGGCCGACTATGGTGAGAGTAACCGCGATCACTTGCGGCGAATTCGTGGCGCCCGCGGCTGAGACGGTCACCGTGCCGTTGTGGATTCCCGGCGGCAGGCCGGCGCTCAGCACCGTAACGGTCAAAATGGCGTTCCCTGTTCCCGAGGCCGGTGAAACGGTGAGCCACCCGCTGGAAGTCGCCGCCGCCGCCCAGTTCAGCATACCCAGATCCAGATTAGCGATGGCCAGCGTTTGGGCCGGCGGATCCAGCCCGCCGAGCGGGGCCGAAAACTGCAGCGAAGCGGGCGATACGCCGAGCGCCGGGACCCCCGTGAGCAAGCGCCGCACGGCGACGTTGTCGATATACCAGCCCTCGGAAGTGTTGGCGTTGGCGTCCAGGGTGTCGAAGTAATACCGCACCAGGATGGTGCTGCCGCCGTAGCGCGAGACGTCGATCTTGTAACGATCAAAAGCCGGACCGTCGCTGTTGTGGGCGAGGGTGGTCAGCGTGTCCCAGGTGGAACCGCCGTCGCGGCTGATCTGGACCCAGCCGGAATCGTAGTTCAGGTAGGGATCGCAGCCGGCGGAGCTGAGGCTATAGCAATGGCCGAAGCCTTCGGTAAGAAAGAGCTGGTCCCATTCGAGCGTGGCTTTGGTCCCCGAGCCCAGGGTGATCGGCGGGGAGGTGAGGCTGCCGTTGGTGCGGGCGCCAGTCGAGTAGTTGCCGGTGGCCTCTCGGCAATACCACCAGGGGGTAGCGCCGCCGGCGGCGCGGCGCATGGTCTGGCGCCACAGTCCAGTGGCCGTCCAGCCGTTGGGACCGCTTTCCATGTCGTCGAAGAACAGCGTGGCCCCAGCCTGGGGCACAGAGCCGCCGCAGGCGGCCGGCAGATCGAAGGCTTCGTAAACGCTCAGCGCCGTGTCGTGGCCCTGCCCGCCCTGGATGTGGTTCAAGGAAGCGGAAGCCCCAAACCCGCGCGCGGCGAATACCGACCAGACCTGGCACTGGTTCTCGCCTCCCGCCCCCATCGCCTGAGCCGCCTGGAGAATGGCGTTGCGCGCATCGAGCATGGAAGGCCGGCCCGGGGTCAGTTTCAGCGCCGTGGTCAGCAGTTGCTCGAAGACCGGCTGGCCCAGGGCCGAGCGCAGGTCCCAAAGCGCGGTGGCCCAGATTTCCCCGTCCCGGTGCACTTGCGGCAGGTCGATGATCAGCCCGAGCGGGCCGACGTTTCTGCGGTACAGAGTTCCGAAACGGCCAAAGGTGTAGGAGCTCTTGTCGTAGGCGACCGATCGGATGCCCGTGGCTGGCGTGGCGGAGAGGTAAGCGCCGAACACCGGATTGTTGGTGAAGGAGCAGGCGTAAACATCGCTCCAGCCCTCTCCCATGGCCCCGCTCTGCCACCGCGGCAGGACGTTTGTATTGCCCGGACCGCCTACCAGCCGCAGGGTCAGGCCGTGGACGTATTCGTGGGTGATGATTTGGCCGTCGAAATCGGCGTCGCGGCGAAGGAAGCTGCCGTTTCTGGTAAACAGCCCGATCTGCATGCGCGGGGAGGAGCCATCGGGCGGGGTGGCGAAGTTGGCATTGTTGAGGGTCTGGCCGTCCTGGGCGTCGGCCAGCAACGGATCGCCGCCGAAGCCGCCACGCCCGAAATTGCCAGCCTGGAAATTACCTGCCGCCTCGTCAAAGCCCAGGGTGTACAGCCAGTCGTGCAGGGCGTTGTTCCAATAGAAAAGGTTCACCACGGCCGCGTTCTGGTCCGTTGTGGCGTCGCCGCTGAGCGCGTAACTGTTGGTAAAGGGGAACTCGAAATCGGCTTGGGAGTTCGATGCCTTCCAGTCACACTGGTTGGCGCCGGAAGCATCCAGGCACGCCACCACGTTGTTGCCGGAGGTTTGCGTCCCGTTCACCCAGCAAAGATTCATCAGGCTCCCCGACTGGTAGGGGGCGGGGTAGATGGAGGGTGGGCAAGCCCCGGCCGAGGCAGGCCACCCCATGAAGCCCTCCAGGCTCGGCGGCCCCAGGTCCGGATTCGGCACGTCGGCCGCGCGGAAAACGCTGCCGCGGGGTTGCTGGTCCCGGTAAAGGTTATGGCTGAAGAGCAGCTCTCCGGTAGAGGCATCCACCAGGACGCAGTACCAGCGGGTCTCGTCGACGTCCAGAAAAAGCTCCCAGGCGAGCGCCGCGTCAGTCGAGCGGGGAAACCACACCAGGCGGGCCGAAACCGGCGAGCGGAAGCCGGCGCCGGCCAGCACGGTCGCGCGCTCGGTGCCCGATTCGGGGCGGAGCGTTTGTATCGGCGCGCTTTTGAGCGCTGGGTCGATTTGCGCCGCCGCGGCACGGACGGCTGCTGCCGGGTCCAGCGCAGCAGCAAGGCTCAAGCCCGCCTGGACCGGCCAGGCGGCGCCGGAATGCACGCGCAGCACGCTGCCTCCGCGAGTAATGTGCACCAGCAATTCACCGCCGAACACGGCGATGCCGGCATAGCGCTGATGAAAAACCAGGTGGGTGAGCCCTGCCGCCTCACTTTGGTAGCGGTGCTCGAGAGGAAGCGCAAAAACCGTGGTGCCGGCAATGCCCAGCAGATCCTTGTGCTGTTCGAGAAAGGCCCGCGCGATGGTTTCCGGGTCCCCGGTAGAGGGCGGTGATCCCGCGAACATCCTGGATGGAGCGGGCCTGTTGGAATCTACCCGGCTGTCGAAAAAGTTGTAGTCTGGCTGGCGGGGTTGGCTGTTCAGGGATTCGGTCAGAGCCAGAATGGCAACAAGAGCACGTGCACCCCTCAGAAACTTTTTCCGCGCGCGCATGTCAGAGACAGCGGCCAGCAGGCCTCTGTAGTTTGATCGGCGGGATACGCTATAACCATAGAGTGAAACGACCCAGACCGCTGGTTCTGACGATTCTCGATGGGTGGGGATTTTCACCCCGGACCGAAGGCAACGCCATCGCCCAGGCGCGCAAGGCCACCTACGATCTGCTGCTCAGCCGCTATCCCAACACCTTGATCCATACCTCCGGACCATACGTAGGTCTGCCGGAGGGCCAGATGGGCAACAGCGAGGTGGGCCACCTGAACATCGGCGCGGGGCGCATCCTGTTAATGGACGTGACGCGGATCGACCAGATGATCGAGTCGGGCGAGTTTTTCCGCCACCCGGTTCTGCTGGGGGCGATGCAGTACGCCGCCTCGCATCGGCTGCACCTGTTGGGGCTGTCGAGCCAGGGTGGTGTGCATTCCCACCTCACCCACCTCTTTGCTCTGCTCCGGATGGCCAAGGCCGAGGGCGTAAAGGACGCCTTCGTCCACGCTTTCCTCGACGGCCGGGACACGCCGCCGGAAAGCGGCGTGGATTTTATCGCCGAGCTCGAGCAGCAGACGCGCTTGATCGGCGTGGGCCGCATCGCGACGCTGAGCGGCCGCTATTATGCTATGGACCGCGACAAACGGTGGGAGCGCATCGAGCGGGCCTTCCGCGCCATGGTAGTGGGCGAGGGGCGGCGCGCTCCCGACCCCCGCCAGGCGATCCGCGATTCCTACCAGCGCGGCGTGACGGACGAGTTCCTGGAGCCGGTAGTCATCACCGACCAGCGCGGCGATCCGGTGGGGACAATCCGCAACCAGGACGCCGTGATCTTCTTCAATTTCCGCGCGGACCGCGCGCGCCAGATGACTCTAGCCTTGACTGACCCGGCGCTGGCTCGGCCGCCGCGTTCGATAGCCCCGCGCGATCTGCACTTCGTCACCATGACGCAATACGACAAGACATTCACCGTTCCTTACGTGCTGGAGCCGGTGCACCCGACGAACATCCTGGCCAACGTGATGGCGGCGCTGGGATGGAAGAACCTGCGCGTGGCGGAAACGGAGAAATACGCCCACGTGACATATTTTTTCAACGGCGGCCGCGAAAAGCCCTACCCTGGCGAGGAGCGCGAGCTGGTGCCTTCGCCCAAGGTGGCCACTTACGACCTGAAACCCGAGATGAGCGCCGAGGGCGTTGCCGAAGTGGTCACCCGCGCCATCGCCTCCGACAGCTTTGACTGCATCGTGATGAACTTCGCGAACGCCGACATGGTGGGGCATTCCGGCAAGCTCGAGCCGACGGTGCGCGCCATCGAGGCCGTGGACGCCTGCCTGGAGCGAATCTATCGGGCGATCCGGCAAAAAGGCGGAGCCTGGATCATCTCTGCCGACCACGGCAACGCCGAGACGATGATCGATCCGGTGACCGGCAATCCGCACACCTACCACACCACCAACCCGGTGCCGTTCATCCTGGTGAATGCGGCCCGGGGCCTGCGGTCGGGCGGCGCTTTGCAGGATATCGCCCCCACGATGCTCGGCATCCTGGGCATTGAGCAGCCCACAGAAATGACCGGCCAAGACCTGCGGCTCAGCTATTTCAAGGGAAAGTAAGCGCGGTATTTTTCAGGCAGCCGCCTCGGCCTGCGATTCGCGCCGCAAATGATGTGTTTGGTCGAGCCCGTGGCGAGCAGTTGCCCGGTGGCGGCGTTACGCATGCAGTAGCCGAAGCGGATCGACCGGCCGCGCGATTCGAGCACCCGGGTTTCGATGATCACCTCGTCGTCAAAGAAGGCGGGGGCAGTGTAGCGGCACTCGGCTTCCACCACGACCAGGAACGCCCCGTCCTCGCGCTCCATGTCGCGGTAATTGAAGCCCTGCGCCTTGCAGTACTCGACGCGTCCCACTTCCATCCACACCAGGTAGTTCGAGTAGTAGACCACGCCCATCTGGTCGGTTTCGGCATAGCGCACGCGAACCTGTGTTTCCACCGGATGCATGATCCATAGAGGTTAACGCGGCGGTGGACCTTTCACAAGAGAATCGTGCTCAATTACAAGTTCTATCGGGATTCGAAGCCGACCTTCTGACGGATCGCTTCCGGCAGGGCTTCGAGTGTTTGCTGGTGGTGCAAGAGGATAGTCTTGATCTCCGCCAATTCCGCCTCAATGCGGGCAGAGCGCTCATCCATTTTGGCGAACCGATCATCCATTCTGCCCAACTGCCCAATGAACAAAGCCTGATTGTGGATGAGGTTTGCCAACGCCTCTTCCAGGCGGCCGTTTGTCGTAGCCGCGCGCTTCCTAGCCATACATTCTCACTTTGAGCCTAGCACAACCTGACGCACGGTCGGGTTTCGATACTTCGGCACGAACGGGGAGCTAGGGAACGCGAACTCGGCGCCTAGGTTTGGCGTGCGCCGCTGCGCGCTCAAGGCAGAAGCACTAGCCGGGCGCGGGGAAACGAGAATTTCTTGCCCACTTCGTCCACCACGTTCACCTGGCAGGTATAGGGGCCGGGGCCGAGCGGCGAGAGGGGAATCTGAAACTGGAACGGGAAGGCGCGCTGGCGGGACGCGGCCGCCTGCGTTACCTGGACGGGCGTGGACTCGAAGGCTTTCGTGCGGCCGCGGAAAAAGCTGAGGCTCGCCGCCAGGCTGGGCGCCTTCTGTGCGGGATCGAGAGCGGGGTCGTACACCTCGAAGTAGACATACAGGTTCTGGTCCTTGCGAAAAACCCGCGTGATGCTGGGAACGAACTTTTGGCCGTCGTGCACCAGGGGGTGGGAGGCCAGCAGTTGCTTCTTGCTCTCCGCCGCCCCCACCGCCGCCTCCAGAGGCTCGCGCTGGCTGCTCCACACCACCGAGCTGAGGCGCAGCGACCTGGTATCGCGAGAAAGGTCCGGGACGTCGAACGTTGTCTCGAAGGTTCCCATCTTGCCCGTGCGGTTTTCGCGGGCCAGGAACTTGAGCTGGTAGCGGCCGGGAGGCAGGGTGAAGCCGGTGTCGTATTGAAAATGGCGGCGGCCGAGTTGCGCGGCGTTAGCCTCACCGAGCTTCACCCGGATCGTGTCGCGGACGTTGGCCACCTGCTTCCCTTTGGCGTCGC
>JACQDG010000444.1 GCA_016201185.1 Acidobacteriota bacterium
CTGGACCGCTGCCTGCAGTATGACGCGTACAACCGGCACGCGTTCCGCTCGCTGGTGTTCGGGGCGGGGCGGTCCCTCGAGGACTACAGGCTGGGAAGGCTGGCGGAATCGTCTGCCCTGGCCGGCGGACCTTTCGAGGTGGTAACGGCGGAGGGCGAGCGGTGCGCGCTGGCGGGGAAGGACCCCTCCTGTCTTTGCGAAGTGTGGAACGAAATCTCGATTGCGGGCTCGAGTCTGACGGCGGAGTGGCGGCTCAAGTACGCAGGGCTGGCGGAAGTGCGGGGCGGGCTGGAGCTGGTGCTGAACCTGCTGGCGCCGGATGCGCACGACCGTTATTTCGTGCTGCCGGGCGGGGCGGGGCGGCCGCGGCTTGCCTGGGCGGGGGAGGCGAAGGGGGACTGCCTGGCCCTGGTGGACGAGTGGGGGAACCTGCGGATCGACGTGCGGGTGAGGCCGGCGGCGGTCTGGTGGATACTGCCGATATATACGGTGTCCAGGTCGGAGGGAGGGTTCGAGAAAGTCTACCAGGGCTCGGCGATCCTGCCGCACTGGGCAGCGGAAGGGGCGGAACTTCGAGCCCTGGTCAAGCTGAGCTTCGGGCCGGCGAGATAACCCGAACCTATTTGTGGGCGAGGCGGCTGCAGGCCGTGGCGGCGCCCGTGGGGTCGATGGCCGTCTTGCCTTCCTCGATGTGCTGGATCTTCCCCTCCTTGTCGATGACGAATGTCGCGCGGTTGGCGAAGCCGTTTTCGGTGTTATAGATGCCGTATTCGGCCGAGACCTTGCGCATGAAATCGCTCAACAAGGGGAAGCTGACGCCCAGTTCCTGCGCCCAGTGGGCGTTGGCGGGGATGCTGTCGACGCTGATGCCCAGAACCTGCGTATCGGCTGCTTCGAATTTGGCGAGACCATCCTGGTACGCCTTCATTTCCTTCGTTCAACCGCCGGTGAAAGCGAGCACGTAGAAGGCCAGGACGACGTTTTTCTTTCCCCGGTAGTCAGAGAGGCGGATCGGCTTGCCGGATGTGCTGTTGAGGGTGAAGTCGGGGGCCGTGTCGCCGACTTTCAGCGTGGTCGCACCCGAAGCCGAGAACGGGCCCATGGCCAGCAGGGCAGCGGCGGCATAGACCTGGGACAGTAGTTTCATTGTTCCTCCGAGATAGTCATTACGGGTTCGCCTTGGCCCGCTCGATCACTCCGAGCCCCTCCCACTCGGTCAGCACCTTGCGGAGCTGATCGGCAGTCGGGGAGCCGGGGAGCAGGGTCAGATAAGTGCGGTATTCGTCGGCGGCCGAGGGGAATCTCCCCTGGCGGGCCAGGATCGTGCCGAGCAGGTGATGAGTCTGGGGATAACGCCCGGCATCGTCGTTCTTCAGGGCGCTGCGGGCGGATTTTTCCGCCACATCCATCTTGCCCAAATTGAAGTTGGCGACGGCATTGAAGTACTGGGCCTGGGTCAATTGGGGATTGAGCGCCGCCAGCCGGTCGGTGAGATTGGCGGCGGCTTCCCAGCGGCTGGCGCGCAGCTCGAGCTCGGCCAGATGGATGTAAGGGTTGATGTACCTGGAATCGGCGGCGATGGACTGCTCAAACGCCTTGCGCGCGCCTTCCTCGTCCTTAAGGTCCATCCGCACTTGGCCGAGCAGGGACCAGGCGGCGGCGTACTGGGGGTGGGCCTGGACAGCCTTTTCCAGCTCTTTGGCGGCTTCCGCCCGCTTGGGGGTCTTCTCGGACAGCAGCTTTTGAGCCTTTTCGTAAGATTTCTTTGCTTCCTTGGGGGCGGAAAGCGAAGTCGCGCTGATGGCGGAGCCCGCGACATTGGCAATGCGGTGAAGAACAATGACGCCCAGGTCGGAATTGTCGAATATGCTGCGGCTCATCAACTGGATGGAGTTGGAGCGAAAGCCGGCGAGAGAGGCCCGAATTTCACAGCCGCTGAGGTTCATTTGGCCCAGGTTGCCGCTGGGGGTATTGAGAAGGCCCTCGTCGGCCATATTGAACGGCCTTCCCGGATCCGGATTGCCGCCCACGCTGGCGTCCATGATCATGTTGTCCCGGCGGCCGAACTGGAAATTGAAGTGGCCCTTGCTGTCGGTATAGGACTCGGGGCGCACTATGCCGTTGCAAACCCGCTCGATGACGACGGGCTCGGGAGGCGGGGTACCGTCTTCCAGCATGACTTTTCCTGAGAGAAAGAGGGGGCGCTGCTCGAAGGGGGGACGCTGGGCGCCCGGCCCTTCGGATGGCTGGGTGGGACGAGTGGTGGTGGGATTGGTTCCGGGGATGTTTCCGAAGCCGCCCCCGCCGCGGCCCGTGGCCCCGCCGGCGCCACCGCCGCCGGCTGCACCACCGCCGCCGCCACCCGGACGCTGGGCAAAGACCATACTTACAGATAAGAGAAAGGAAACCAAAAAACCAACACCGGCTGGTGCATGGGACGCATCTTCGCACCTCTACTCCCAGGGCCATCTCGGAAAACACTCCGACCCCTTGCCTGCGGTCCCAGAGGTAAACAAAGGATAGCACAAATGGGGGTCATGGGCAGGAGGTGAGCGATGTTAAATGCCGCCACGGCGGGGCTAGATTACGTCGGCCGAAGGATAGTCGGGCGGATAGTGGCGCGTGAGCCAGCCGCTGATTAGATGGAAGGCCTGCTGGGGGGTGTCGGCATGCTGGAATAATTCGCGATCGCTGGGGTCTATCATGCCCCATCGCTCCATGGCGCCGAATTTGAGTACCTGGTCCCAATATTTGCGGCCATAGATGAGGACGAGCATCTTCTTGCTGAACTTGCCGGTCTGGACCAGGGTGAGGATTTCCATCAGCTCGTCGCAGGTACCATAGCCGCCGGGGAAGATGACCAGGGCCTTGGCGAGATAGGCAAACCAATACTTGCGCATGAAGAAATAGTGGAACTCGAAGTTGAGCTGTGGCGTGATGTAGGGATTGGGGAACTGCTCGGTGGGGAGGCTGATGTTGAGGCCGATGGAACGGCCGCCGGCTTCGGACGCGCCGCGATTGGCGGCCTCCATGATGCCCGGGCCACCGCCGGAACAGATGACGAAGCGGGCGGGGCTCTTGGAGAGGGAGCGGGACCAGGTGGTAAGCAGGCGGGCGAGCTCGCGGGCGTCTTCGTAATAGACGCTGTTGGCCAGGCCGCGGCGGGCCGCCCGGCGGGCGGCGGGCGAATTGGCCTCTTCGAGACGGCGGAGGGCCGTTTCGCGGTCAAAGACGCGAGCGGAGCCGAAGAAGACGATGGTGTCCCGGACCTTTTCCCGGCGAAATCGGGCGCGGGGCTCCAGGTATTCGGCCAGGATGCGGAGGGTGCGGGCATCGGGGCTGTTCAGAAAGGCGGCGTTCTTGTAGGCTTTCGGTGGAACATCGGTCATAAGCGGCGCTCCTGATGAAGACGCACTATCGATTTTGGACGAGCTGGAGGATCATGCCAGTGTCGGTGGCGAGCCAGGCATGGGCCGGCTCAGGGACGGCGAGGATGGCCCGGGCGGCATCGGCGCGATAGTCCACCTCCATTTCGGTCCATTCTTTCAGATCGGCGGATTCGAGGACCTTGAGCTTGGAGGGGATGGCGGGAGTGGGGGCTCGACCGGCCTGATCGATGGCGGCGGCCAGGAGGCGGCCGGGGCCGGCGAATTCGATGTCGGTTATCCAACGATCTTTGTTGCTATAGAGCGGACGGTGCTGGAAGGTCTTCAGGTCCAGGGAAAGAATCTCGGAAGGCGCGGACGAGCGTGGGTCGGGGCGGTGGACCAAGAGCAAAGCGGTATCGGCGCCTAAGAAACGCGCGCTGGCGATCTGGCCAAGGCTAGGGAAGGAACGAAAGCTCCAATTCTTGCCACCGTCCACAGTGGCCAGGAGGAGGGTGGCGGCGGGACTGGGGCGGGCGAAGGCGAGGTCGGGTTCGGGTGAGCGACGGTCGGCAGGCCGGCTCCACCCGGCCAACAGGCCTGCGTCTCGGTTGAAGAAGGCGGCCACGGTATATAGGGAGTCGGTGGAGGGAAGTTCGGGCCGGGCGGCAGCCAGCAGCGGCTGCCAGGAGCGGCCGCCATCGGCGGTGGAATAGACCTGCTTTTGATCGCAGAGGAGCCAGCCACGGGTTTCATCGAGAAAGAATACGCGAAGAGGGGTGGCGCGGATACCGGATAGCCCGGCCTGGGACCAGGAGCGGGCGGCATCGACGGTCTTCCAAATGTGTCCCTTCTGGCTAACCATCCAGCCGGTGCTTGCGTCGAGAAAGAATAGAGATAGACCTGGCTCCTGGAGAGGCGAGAGGTCCCAGGAGCCGCCGGTGTCACGGGTGATGACGGCGACGGACTTGTGACCCTTTTTACCCATGATGACGCCCAAGGCGATGCCAAATTGGGGAGAAGGAAAGCGAAAGTCAGAGATGGAAAGCGAGGAGTCGTTCTGGTCATAGAAGTATTGAATTTTCCAGCGCCCGGCGGCCGGAAAGGCGAGTAAGAGACAGGCGAAGGAGAGAATTCCAAACAGCGTGCGACGCATGAAGGGTACGTTCGGCGCTAGTTTATCATGTAGCCAGAAGGCGAATCGGGGTGGACGAGGCAGAGGCATGAGAGCGGCGACGGCGATTGCATTCCTACTGTTAGCAGGTTCCGGCGCGGGGGCGGAACTTCCGCCGGGGACCGAGATCCAGGTCCGGCTGAAAAGCAAGGTGACGAGCAAGCAGTCGAAAGAGGGAGACAGAGTGGAGGCGGTGGTGAGCGCGCCCGTTTTGTCGGGAGGGGAGATCGTGATCCCGGCCGGCAGCAAGCTGGAGGGTAGGGTGAAGGACGCGCAGAGGGCCAAGGAACCGGATCAGCGCGCGGCGCTGAGCCTGGAGTTCGGCGAGCTGGAGGTGGGGAACGGGAAGAAGACGAAACTCGAGACGAAGCTGACCGCCGTGGACAACGCGCGAGAGACGGTGGACGAAAGCGGGCGGATTGTCGGGATCCTGGCAACGGAGACGCTGACGGCGAAGATGGACCAGGGGATCGAGAAGCTGGGGAAGAGGGCGTCAGCCTTGGCAGATATCCTGCAGGCGGCCAAAGAGGCGTTTCTGAAGGCGGCGGAAGTGGAGATCGACTACGGGCCGGGCGTGGAGATGACGTTGCAGTTAACGAAAGAGGTCCGGGTGAGCGGGATGAAGGCAACGATGCCGGAGGCGATCGGGAGGGAGGAGGAACTACTGGAACTGGTGAACAGGCAGCCGTTAAGGACCATGGCGGAGAAACCGCCGCAACCCTCGGACCTGACGAACCTGATGTTCATCGGCTCGCGGGAAGGCCTGGAGAAGGCGTTCGAGGAGGCAGGATGGCAGGCGGCAGCGAAACTGAATGCCCAGTCGGGCCTGGAGACGTTCCGGGCCATTGCGGAGAACCGCGGATACAAGGAGGCGCCGGTCTCAACGCTGCTGCTGGACGGGAAGAAGCCGGACTTGGCTTTTCAGAGGCAGAACAATACTTTCGCCAAGCGGCACCATCTGCGGATATGGAGAAGGCCGGGCGCCTTTCAGGGACAGGAAGTGTGGGTGGCGGCGGCGACGCATGACATCGGCATAGAGTTTTCGCCGGAATCGAGGACGTTCATCCACAAGGTGGAGAACCAGATCGACCGCGAGCGGGCCAAGGTGGTGAATGACCTGGCGCTGACGGGGCAGGTGAAGGGGCTGGCGCTGGTGGAGCGTCCGGAAGCGCCGCGGGAGAGCCAGAACGCAACGGGAGACAAGCTAGAGACCGACGGCAGCATGGCGGTACTGCTGTTCAAGTAGGCGGCAAACACCGGGCAGGTGGCAGATGCTCGATGCTTGCTGCCCAGCGCGGGCCATAATTCTTTGTCGTGAAAGATTTGCGGCAAGTGTACTGTGGATGGACACGCACTTGCTAAGTCTTTCCGCTTGGTAAGCCCAAGTGTGACACAATGATCCGACTATGTCGTTGATGGTGAGTCGAAGAGAGGCTCTGGCGGCGCTGCTTGCCATGCCCGCCGGGGCCCTGCCGGCGTCCCCCACAGACTGGACTTTGCAGCAGGCTTCCGAGCAGGTGCGTAAGGGGAAGATCTCGCCGGTTGAGCTGACGCGTGCCTGCCTGGAGCGCATAGAGCGCCTGAATCCTCAGCTCAACGCCTTTATCACGGTAATGGCGGACCAGGCGCGAGCTCAGGCTGGCCAACTGGAGGCCGAAGGCCGGGCAGGGAAATGGCGCGGGCCGCTGCACGGCATTCCGATTGGGCTGAAAGACTTGATCGACACCGAAGGCGTGAAAACTACCTGTGCTAGCGCCGTATTCGCCAATCGGGTTCCGGCCGAAGACGCCGAGGTCGTACGCCGTCTGAAGCGGGCGGGCGCGGTGCTCATCGGCAAGCAGAATATGCACGAATTCGCTTACGGCGGGACTTCGGTGCCCAGCCACTACGGCGCAGTGCACAATCCGTGGAATCCCGACCGGATCGCCGGCGGCTCTTCGGGAGGCCCGGCCGCCGCCGTGGCCGCCGGCCTTTGTTTCGGTGCACTGGGATCTGACACGGCGGGCTCGATCCGTCAGCCGGCGGCGTACTGCGGCATCACGGGCCTGAAGCCGACCTACGGGCGAGTGAGCACGCGGGGAGTGGTGCCGCTCTCCTGGTCGCTGGATCACATCGGGCCGCTGTGCCGTACGGCGACCGACGCGGCGTTGCTGGTCGAGGCTATCGCCGGCTACGATCCGCTGGAGCCTACCAGCGTGGATTGGCCGGTGGAACGTTACTCCGCCATGATGCACGCCAAGACAGCCACATTGAGAGTCGGTGTGGCGCGGCGCTTCTTCTTCGAGCAGATCGACCCGGAGGTTGAAGCCGCAGCCAACGCGGCCATCGATGTGGTGCGGAAGATGACAGCGGAAGTTCGAGAAGTGGAGCTCCCTTCTACCCCCGTACTGCCCATCGTGGCTGCCGAGGCCTACGCCTTCCACGCGCCTTATTTCACCAAATCACCGGACCTTTACCAGCCGGAGACCCGCGAGCGGGTGAAACAGGGCGCAACCGTGACCACAGTGGCGTATGTGGAGGCGCGGCGTGAGCTAGATCGGCTGCGGCGGGCAGCCGGCAGCTTGTTTTCCACAGTCGACGTGGTGATTACCCCGACAACGCCCACGCCGCCGATCACCATCGAGGAGGCGCGCCAACGCAAGGCTCCGCCGCCGGGAACAGATCCGTTGGCCCGCAATACCCGGCTGTTCAATGTGCTGGGGCTGCCGGCCATCTCGGTCCCGTGCGGCTTCACGCGCAGCGGGCTGCCCATCGGTTTACACATCGCCGGTCCGCGCTTTGCGGAGGGCCGGGTGCTCGCTGTTGCACACGACTATCAACAGGCGACTGACTGGCACACGCGGCGACCTGCCATTGCGTGAGAGCGGCCGGTGGTAGCGTAGCGAGCGAAGGTCAAACCTGGCGGATTACGGAACCTTGGGGGCCTGGGGAGAGGGGACGAGGGCGAGATCGGCGAGGGACCTCTGCTCGGCGCCGTTGGCGGCCAGGCGGGCCAGAGCCAGGACGCAGCCGACCTGTTCGCCGACGGTGGTGAGGAGCTCCATTTCGCTGCCGGTGTGCTGGTGGGGGTGGCGGTGCTGGATGTTGATCACGCCGACGACCCTGTCGCGGGAGATGACGGGGACCGAGAGAAAGGCCTCGAAGGTGTCCTCGGGCAGGGCGCCGAAGAACTTGAAGCGCGGGTCGCGGTAGGCCTCCTTGGAGAGGGAAAGCATGCGGCGCTCGCGAGCGACCCAGCCGGTGAGGCCTTCGCTCAACCGCAGGCGGATCTTGCCGATGGCGGCGGGGTTGGGATTGTTGGAGGCGCACAGAACCAGCTCATCGCTGTCGAGCAGGTAGA
>JACQDG010000003.1 GCA_016201185.1 Acidobacteriota bacterium
GCTCGAGTCCTCACTGTACGTCGATGATGTGGCCGGTTCTGCGCAGTTTTACGAGAAAATCTTTGGGTTTCGGGTCATCAGCGATTTCGGAGGGCGCGGGTGCGCGATGCAAGCGGGCAACCGCCAGGTATTGTTGTTATTAAAGAAAGGCGCCTCGCGCGCCATCCCGTTGCCGCACGACGGCGACGGCGAGCTTCATCTCGCCTTCGCCATTTCTGCTGCGGAGCTGGCCAGTTGGGAAGCATGGCTGGCGGAGAACGGAATCGCCGTGGAAGAGAAGCGCACGTGGGAGTTGGGTGGCCAAAGCCTTTACTTTCGAGATCCGGACCGGCATCTAATCGAGGTCGCTACGCCGGGCGTGTGGTCGATTTATTGACGGAACGCCTTGCGGAAAGCCCCCGTGAAGGCTTCCAGCGAACCAGCGCCGCATCGCACTGTCGGCCTCCCGAAAACTGGCCGCCCTTGCATCGCCTGCTAAAATAAGATCAGGAGGGGTCGAAAGCTTCTCGTCCGCTTTTCTTTGCGCCGGGAGAAGTAGCTTGCAAAAACATTTTTTGCCAAACAAAGCCAATCCTGAAATCGGACACTGGCCTGAGCCTCGCTCCCGCCTTGTCAAAACCTCCGTCAATCCGCTAGGATGAGAGCGAATTCGACCTCGGGGGGTCCGGATGATCCGGTTTGACGCTCCGCGGGCCGTGCGTTTTTGCGACGGCTTTCGCCGCCGGGATTTTCTGCATGTCGGGTCGCTTGCCTTCTTCGGGCTGACCCTGCCCGACTGGTTCCGGCTGAAAGCGCAAGGCGCTGTTACTGGCGGGCGCGACAAGAGTTGCATCCTGCTCTTCCTGGTCGGCGGACCCTCGCAGCACGACACATTTGATCCCAAGCCGGAGGCGCCGGCCGAAATCCGCGGGCCTTTCAAGGCCATCAAGACCAAAGCCGACGGCATTCTGCTTTCCGAAGTGCTGCCGCTCACCGCCCAGCAGGCGGACAAGTTCTCCATCCTCCGCTCGGTCTATCACACCGCCGCCGCCATTCACGAAACCGGCCACCAGATGATGCAAACCGGCCGCCTGTTCCAGGGTGGCGTCGAGCATCCCCACATGGGCAGCGTGTATGCCAGGTTGCGCGGCTCGCAGGGCGATATGCCGCCCCACGTCATGCTGCCCACCGCCATCGGCAACACCGGTGTGGCCGTCTCGCACGGCGAATCGGCGGGCTACCTGGGCAAGACTTACGATCCTTTCGTACTGAACGCCGATCCTTCGGCCGAGAACTTTGAAGTCCCCGACATGCTGCCGCCAGGCTATCTGGCGGCGGCCCGCGTCGATCGCCGCCGTTCCCTGCTCCGCCAGATGGACGAGGTGGTCCGCTACTTCGACTCCTCCGAGGACGCCCGCCTGTTCGATTCCAGCTTTCAGCAAGCCTACACGTTGATGTCCTCCGCCGCTGCGCGAAGGGCGTTCCGGCTGGCCGATGAGCCCGAGCCCGGCCGCCGCCGCTACGGCATGAATCGCTTCGGCCAGAGCTGCCTGCTGGCGCGCCGTCTCGTCGAGGCTGGCGTCCGCTTCGTGACCGTCAACATGTTCGACACCGTTTTCAACGAGATCACTTGGGACAGCCACGGCTCGAAGCCCTTCAGCCCCATCAGCGGCTACAAGGACACGGTGGGGCCGATGTTTGACAACGCCTATTCCACTCTGCTCGGGGATCTTCATTCCCGCGGCCTGCTCGATTCGACCCTGGTCGTCGCCATGGGCGAGTTTGGCCGCACGCCGAAGATCAATCCCGCCGGCGGCCGCGACCACTGGCCCGGCGTGTGGTCCATCCTGTTTGCGGGCGGCGGCGTCGTGGGCGGCCGCGTGGTCGGTTCCTCGGACGAAATCGGCGCTCAGCCGAAGGATCGCCCCACCACCCCGGCCGAGGTCGTCGCCACTGTGTATCACGCCCTGGGCGTGCCGCTGGACACGGAGCTACCCGGCTTGCAGGGCCGCCCCACGCGCGTGGTCGATCACGGCGTCGAGCCAGTCCTGGAGCTGTTCTGATGAAGCGGCCGGTCCTGCCCTCGCTTTCTGTGCTCCTCCTGTGCGCCGCCGCCGCGGCCGCTACCGCACCGGCCCCTTCCCCTAGTTTCCGTAATCAAGTGATTCCCGTGCTGACGAAGGTCGGTTGCAACTCCGGCGCTTGCCACGGCGCCGCTGCCGGCAAAAACGGCTTCCATCTAACCCTGCGCGGATACGATATCGAGGCCGACTACTACACGCTCACCCGACAGGGCGCCGGGCGCCGCGTCGTGAAGACGGAGCCGGCGCAGAGTTTGATGCTGCTCAAGCCGTCCATGGCCGTTCCCCACGGGGGCGGCCTTCGCCTGCCGCCCGGCTCGCCGGAGTACATGGTGGTCGCCGACTGGATCGCCGCCGGAGCGCCGCCGCCCTCCGACTCCGATCCCATCATCCAAGAAATCGAGATTCAACCGGCACAGGTCACTCTCTCCCCGGGTGGGCGGCAGCAAATCCGGGTGATGGCCAGTTTCTCCGACGGCCACGCGGAGGACGTGACGCGCTGGGCGAAATACTCAAGCGGCGCCGAGGCCGTGGCCACGGTCGATAACGACGGCCGGGTCGAGGTACGCGGCGCTGGCGAAGCGGCCGTCACTGCCTGGTATCTGAGCAAGGTCGCCTTTAGCCGCGTCAGCGTCCCGGCGCAGAACCGGATAGATCCCCGCGTCTTCGCCCGCGCCCCGCGTAACAATTTCATTGACGAAGCCGTCCTGAAAAAGCTCGCCGTGCTGCGTATTCCACCCTCCGAAAACGCGACGGACGGCGAGTTCCTCCGCCGTGCCTACCTCGACGCCGCCGGCATACTGCCCACCGCCGAGGAAACCCGCCGCTTCCTCGCGGACCGCGATACCAACAAGCGCGCCCGCGCGATCGTGAGCCTGCTGAACCGCTCCGAATTCACGGACTATTGGACTTACAAGTTCGCCGACCTGCTGAGCGTCAACCGCGAAACCCTCACGGCCAAGGGAATGTGGTCTTTCTACAACTGGCTGCGTGAAAGCGTCCAGGCCAACAAGCCCTGGAACCAGTTGGCCCGCGAGATCCTCATCTCCTCCGGCAACAGCTACGAAAACGGCCCGGTGAACTACTACCGTATGCACCGCACGCCGGAGGAGCTGACCGAGACCACGCTCGAGGCCTTCCTTGGCATGCGCATCATGTGCGCCCGCTGCCACAACCACCCCTTCGAGAAATGGACCCAGAAGGATTACTACGGTGTGGCCAATTTCTTCTCGCGCCTCAGTTACAAGGAAGGTGCGCAGCCCGGCGACGTCACGGTGCTGGTGGCCGTGCGCGGCGAGATCAACCACCCGCGCCTCGGCCGTCCCATGCCGCCGCGGCCGCTGGACGGCAAGCCCCTGCCGCTCGAATCGGCGGCCGACCGCCGCCAGGTGCTCTCCGATTGGATTACCTCGCCCGACAATCCTTACTTCGCCCGCTCCTTCGTCAACCGCGTGTGGGCCAACTTCATGGGCAAGGGACTGATCGAGCCGGTGGACGACATCCGCGCCACGAACCCTGCCGCCAACGAGGAGCTGCTGGCGCGGCTCACGGCCGACTTCGTCGAGCGCAATTTCGACCTGCGCCACCTGGTGCGGACCATCATGAGCTCGGCCGCCTACCAGCGCTCCTCGCGCGCGCTCGCGGAGAACGCCGCCGACGAAACTTTTTATTCGCACTACATACTGAAGCGCCTGCCTGCCGAGGTCATCCTCGACGCTATGTCCCGGGTGACGGCCAGCCCGGAGCGCTTCCCGGGCGCTCCGCTCGGCACGCGGGCCCTGGAGCTGCCCGACACGAAAGTGGCTTCTTATTTCCTGGACGTTTTCGGCCGTCCCAAGCGCGCGATCACTTGCGAGTGCGAGCGCCGCCAGGAGCCGTCCATCGCCCAGGCCCTGCACGTGCTGAACGGCGCGACCCTCAACCGCAAAGTCTCCGCGCCGGGCGGCGTGGTCGATTCCTTCGTCAAGGCGGGGCTGCCGTCGGACATGATTCTCGACCACCTCTATCTTTCGGCCCTGTCGCGCTACCCCGCCGAAAAGGAGAAGCAGGCGTTGCTGACCACGCTCGATGCGGCGGAATCC
>JACQDG010000004.1 GCA_016201185.1 Acidobacteriota bacterium
ACGGCGGCGCGCTGCTGGTGAAGGTCGTTTTGACCAACCGCGGCGGCGGTCACATGGTGCCCACCGGTTCTCCTCTCCGCCGTCTGCACCTGGAGGTACGCGTGAACAGCGCCGATGGCAAGAGCTACCAGCAGGACCGGGTGTACCGCCGCACCGTGGCCGACGCCCAGGGCCGGGAGATCCAGCGCGAGCACCAGGTTTTCATGCTGGCGGCGAAGGAAGTCGCCGACACCCGCCTGAAACCGGAGGAGCAGCGCGTCGAGAACTTTTCCTTTCCCGTCCCGCGCGGCGTTTCTGCCACCGTCCGGGCCCTGCTTTGGTATTACTACTCCCCACTGGCCCAGATCGAACAGCAGAAGAAAGTCAACTTCTTCGCGCTGGCGCAGTACGCCCCGGCCGAAGCCCAGCAGGGCAAGTAAACTAAGCCCCGCGGCCGGCGCTATGAATTCTGTGAAAAAATATCTGCGATAATCAGAATTTGGCGGCTTACTTGCAGCGTATATGGTTTCGGCCGCGGATCGATTCCGGGGCGGAATGGAGAGGAAAGAATGAAGCGTGGATTAGCCCTGTCGAGCGGATTCCTTCTGGTCATGGGCTTTCTCGCCGTAGAGGCACAGCAAGCCAAGAAGCCCCCGGAGAAGATCGTCTTCACCTCCAAGATGGGGAATGTCACTTTCCAGCATGCCAAGCACATTGAGCGGGAGAAGGCAAACTGCAAAGTGTGCCACGATAAGCTCTTCCCGCAGTCCAACGCCCCGCTGAACTACAAGGCCAATATGCACAAGACCGCCGAGGCTTCGAAGACCGCCTGCGCGGCCTGCCATGTGGCCGGGGGAAAATCCTTTGAGACTAAAGGCAACTGTGCGAAGTGCCACGTGAAGGCATGATTCCCGCGGCTGCCAATGGCAAGGCTCTTCACGCGGAGAGCGAACGGTTCAGCCCCCTAAGGTAAGGCACCGGGACGGTGTCATCATTTACGCCGCCGCCGTGCGAGTCCCCACGGCCCAGCGCACGGCGCGCTCGATGACCTCCACCCCGCTAGTGAGCTCGAAGTAGTCGTAGGCGCCCTCGCACATCAGCTCGTAATATTGCTCGAAAGCGCCCTGATCCACCACCACAATGACGGGCGTTTTCTTTCTCCTTTCAGGCAAGGCCCTCAACACCTGCCGGGCCGTGTCCTCCCCTCGCGCGTCGTAGGCGACGATGGCCACACTGGGATTCTCTTCCAACAAGGCGGGTAGATCCTCTGGGGACGCGGTTTCAATGAGATGGAAGCCTTCCGACCGCAAGTGGGCAAGGAGGCTGGACACGCTGGTTTCCAGGTTATTGCCGACGAAAATCACGCTCTTAGAGCGTAGCATTTACACCTCCCCCCTCACGCTGCAAAGCAATCCCTACGCCAGTTCGCCCTTAGGGCGCCTGCTGGCGTTAAACCCAAGTTTCTCTAGGGGGAATCACCTAAGACCTGCACTGGGTGCTTCTGGAGCCAAGGCGCTGCCGGGGACACTTACCCCATAGTGTTGGGCCAAATACCCCATTCCTCCTTTGCCAGCAGATACCCGGGCGGCGCTAAACCACGATCGGGATGCTTTTTCTCCGCTTCGAGATTCTTGGCAGCCATATTGCATAACATAACGGCCAAGCTCGAGCGATTCTCACGCGTGAGAGGATGCCATGAGCAAGAAGAATGCGGGCCGATTCCAACTAACCCTTGAGCAGATCGTCGAGAACTGCGACTGCCACCTCCGTCCTGAAGCGGTCATCAGCTCTCCGGACCTGGACGAGCAAGCGACGGGGCATCACGACCAATACGTGACTGTTCTGAATGAAGAAATCCGGTGGAGAATCTGTGATGCCGCCCGGCGGGCGTTGGCCCGCCTGGAGGAGGGCGCATACGGCCGGTGCGAGGAGTGTGGGGAACCGATCAGCCCCAAGCGCCTGGCCGCGGTGCCGTGGGCGGACTTGTGCGTTGCCTGCCAGGCCCGGCATGAAGCCCTCGATGAGTGGCAGCAGGCTGCTTGAGGCGAAAGAAACCGCCGCCAAGAGCGAGGAATTTGGTGACGTGCGGCACACCACCCGATCCGGTAGTATCCCGATGCACAAAGTAGCCTATTGATGTGTAATGTTATGATCGATTTACGCCGATTGTTGCAGAGGGCAACATTTGGAACCTTTCGTGCTAGGTTGTGAAGGAGTCTTTAGCGCGTTAGTACGCCGCAATAGCGGGGGAGGTGAGCATGTTTCGGCTGGCAGACAATCTGCGGAAGGGACTCCGGGCTTCCGGTGCGCAGTTGTTCCCTTGGGCGTTAGGCTTGGCGCTTCTGGCAGGCCTCGCTGCCCTGGTGGCGGAGCAAAACCGCCCGCTTTCAACGTTCATCAAAAGGCCTTTTACTTGAACCAGAAGGACGTGGACTTCGTGCGTCCGGGGTTGCAGGTCGTCCTCGAATCGGCCTCCATTGATCCTCAAGGGGTCATCCAGGTCCAGTTCAAGCTGACCGATCCCAAGGGGTTGCCTTTGGACCGCCTGGGGGTGACGACGCCGGGCAACGTGAACACCAGCTTCATCGCGGCCACGATTCCGGCCGGGGCCACGCAGTACACCTCTTACACGACCCGGGTGCAGACCAGCCCGATCACCAACCAGAGCGCCACGCAGGCGGGGAGCGACTCAGGCGGCACCTACCAGCAGGTCGCTGACGGCGAGTACACTTACACTTTCAAAACCAAAGCCCCGACCGGCTACGACCGCACCGCGCTGCACACCATCGGCGTGTATTCCTCGCGTAACCTGAGTGAATTTGATCTGGGCACGCAGTTTGCCGACGGCGTCTTCCATTTCGTTCCCGACGGCTCGGCGGTACAGAACGGCCGCGACATCGTGCGCACGGAGAGTTGCAACCGCTGCCACGATCCGCTAGCGATGCACGGAGGCTCTCGCCGCAGCGTGGCGTTGTGCATCCTCTGCCACACCCCGCAGACGACCGATCCGGACACCGGCAACACGGTGAACTTTCCGGTGATGATCCATAAGATTCACCGGGGGGCCGATCTGCCCAGCGTGATTGCGGGCACGCCGTACCAGATCATCGGGTTTCAGCAGACGGTAGTTGACTACTCGACCGTGGAGTTCCCGGCCGACGTGCGGCGCTGCGAGGTGTGCCACGCGCAGGGCCCGGTGGGCACTCCGCCCACGGTTGCCGCCCAGGCGACCAACTACCTTCTCAAGCCAAACCGCGCGGCCTGTGGGGCCTGCCACGATAACGTGAACTTCGCCACCGGCGAGAATCACGTCGATCTGCCGCAGGTTTCCGACAACCAGTGCTCCACCTGCCATATCCCACAGGGCGAACTGGAGTTCGACGCTTCGATCAAGGGCGCGCACACCATTCCCAACTATTCCTCCTCCCTGCCGGGCGTCGTCTTCGAGATTCTGAGCGTGCAGAACACAGCTCCAGGCCAGAGCCCCACGGTGACCTTCACGCTTAAGGACAAGAGCGGCAACCCCCTCCTGCCTTCCGACCTGAATTTTCTGGAGCTGAACCTGGGCGGCCCGACCTCGGATTATGCGAGCCGCGTTTCGGAGGTTGCAACGACGGCCACCGGATCGGCCGGCCAGTATACCTACACTTTCAAGGCCGCGATTCCCCAGAACGCCCAGGGGACTTTTGCCGTGGGCATTGACGGCTACCGCAGCGTAAAGCTGCTACCCGGCACCCGCAAGGAGGTGACAGCTCGCGACACGGGTGTCAACCAGGTCTTCTACTTCGGGGTCACCGATGCCACGCCGGTTCCGCGACGGACGGTGGTGGCGCAGGCCAATTGCGAAAAGTGCCACGAGAAGCTGGCGCTTCACGGTGGCATTCGGAACCGGATCGAAAACTGCGTGATCTGCCACAACGCCACGGCCGACGACACCCCCTTCCGGCCGGCTAATCAGTTGCCCACCGAAAGCATTCACTTCAAGACGATGATCCACAAGATCCACACGGGAGAGAATCTGGAGACCGACTTCACGATCATCGGGTTCCGGGGCACCGTCGTCAAATTCAACGAGGTGCGTTACCCCGGCGATCGGCGGGACTGCGGCCAGTGCCACGTGAACAACTCCGAGCAGTTGCCGCTGCCCGACGGCCTGCAAGCTTCTGTGCAGCCGCGGGGCTGGTTCAGCCCGCAGGAACCGATTACGGCGGCCTGCTTGGGCTGCCACACCGGCAAGCCGGAGGCCTCGCACGCGCTGCTGATGACTTCGACATTGGGAGAATCCTGCGAGGTCTGCCACGGGCAGAGCGCGGATTTCTCGATCAATAAGGTTCACGCCCGGTGACGACCGCTCCTTTTGGCGGCAGGTATGGGCGGTCTGGCGAAGGGCTAGACCGCCCCTTCACTTCCGGAAGCTTGCTAGAGGAAGAACGAATGCTGCCGGTGCACCGCGTCGCCGAAGCGGCGCATAAAGTCGTCCTCTTCCGGCGCTAGCGGGCCTTTGGCCACGGCGGCCAGGTTCTCTTCCAATTCCCTGGCGTTGCGCGGAGCAGTCAGGCAGACGTCTACGTGGGGATTGCTGAGCACGAAACGGTAGCAATCCCCGGCGGTGGGGATGCGATCCGTCCACCCGCGGGGCCGCTGCAACAGCTTTCCCCAGCGGGTTGCCGTGTAACTGACCACTCCGGGCTGCGACAAGGGCAAGAATGGAAAGATGTCCTCTTCGGCCCCGCGATGAGCGGCGTTGTACCGCATCATGAGCACATCCAAAACGCCTCGGCGCACTAGCTCCCCGGCATAGTGGCGAGCGTGGGTGGAGACCGCGATATGGCGGATCTTGCCCTGCTCTCTCAAGCGCTGGAGCAGTTCCAGGGTATGGGGCGGCAGGCGGCCATCGCCCAACCAGAAGATGTGGAAGACGTCAATGTAGTCGGTCTTGAGCTTCCGCAGGGCGCTGTGGACGCCGTGCCGGGCGACCCAGTCTCCCAGGTTGCTCACCCCGGTTGCCACAACGTACTTTTCGCGGTCGCGGGACAGCACTTCCCGCAGGACGCGGGTCATCTGCCGGTCCCAGTGGTACCAAAACAGGTAGTTCATCCCGCCTTCGATGCCCGCTCGCAGGGTCGCCTCGCCGGGCCAATAGGAGCCGCTGAGCCCCAGGCGGAAGACTCGCCGCCCCGTGCGGCCCAGGTTTGTATCAAATGTGTACCGGCTCGGATCCGCTGGCATGGCCTGTTAGGCAAAGCAATCAGACTGCCAGAGGCGTAGAGTTTTGCTACAAGGCCATTGCCAATTTCAACGGAAGCCAAGCTTCGGCGAATCTAGGGTTTGTCCGCGTCGCCTCAATAAAGCTGTTGCCAAATTTAACAATCGCAAGCCCCTGCTCTTCACCCTCCAAAATGTGCAGCGGAATAAGTCCCATAAAAACAGAAGGTTACGGGAAACACAACAGTAGCACGCCACATGGCCGCGTGGTTGCCTTTTCACAGGGTGGAATTGTGAGGAGGTTTGCCATGGTCGTCGCACTGGTTCTCATCACGTTTGCCGTTTTCATCACAGTGGACATCCTGCTAAACCGCGAGAAATATGCGTTTCCAGTGGTTGCCGCCGTGCAGGAAGAACCAAGAAAGGCCCCTGTGCCCGTGGTGGCAGGCGTATCGTTGCCGGAGCACCTCGAATACCATCCCGGCCATACATGGGCAGTTGCGGAAGGTTCCCACCGCCTGCGGGTGGGGATCGACGAGTTTGCGGCGCGGCTGTTGGGGCGCCTGACGCAGGTGGAAATGCCACTGCGCGGCCGGTGGTTCGGCCAAGGAGAGCGGGGCTGGACGCTGCACGCCGGAAATCGTAAGGCCGCTTTGCCTATGCCGGTGGAGGGTGAGGTGATCGAGGTGAACGAAGAGGCGGTGGCGCACCCGGAAAAGATCGCGGCCGATCCGTATGGAGAAGGCTGGCTGCTGGTGGTGCGCAGCGCCGACCCGGCCCTCAGCCTGCGGAACCTGCTGAACGGAACGCTGGCGCGCCGCTGGATGGAGGCCGCGGTGGCGGAGCTGCGCCGGGCGCTCTCGCCCCTGGCCGCGGCCACAGCCCCGGACGGCGGGCTGGTGATTTCCGGCATCGCCCAGCGGCTGGAGGCCGAGCAGTGGGAAGAGCTGGCCCGCCGTTTCTTCCGTCTGTGAGCGCTAGTGGCTCGAAGGGAGGATGACATGCGCGCGCTGCTGATCGATATCACTAAGTGCATCGGGTGCGGATTGTGTGTCCAGGCCTGCCGCGAGCAGAACAAACTGCCGAATCCGGAACGCGCGCCGCTGCCCGCCCGGCTGGATGCGCAGAATTTTACTGTCGTGAAGAAGACGGCCTGGAAGGGCGAGGAGTTTAACTACCGCCGCCTCTGCATGCATTGTATTACTCCCACCTGCGACTCGGTCTGCCCCGTGGGCGCACTGAAGAAGACGCAGCTGGGGCCGGTCGTTTACGACGAGAGCCGCTGCATCGGCTGCC
>JACQDG010000455.1 GCA_016201185.1 Acidobacteriota bacterium
AGGTGGTGGCCGGGGTGGTCTATGACCCGCTGCGCGACGAGTTCTTCTCGGCTGAAAAGGGAAACGGCGCCTATCTGAACAATCGGCGCATCCGCGTTTCCAGCGTCGACCGGCTTTCGGAAGGCCTGCTGGCCACCGGGTTTCCCAGCCGCAACCGCCACCGGGACGTCAACGTGTACTTCTACCACCAGATGGCCATGCTGGCCCATGGCGTACGCCGGGCCGGATCGGCCGCGCTCGACCTCTGCTACGTGGCGGCCGGCCGGCTGGACGGCTTCTGGGAGTTCCACCTCAACCCCTGGGACATTGCCGCCGGCCTGCTGCTCATCGCCGAGGCGGGGGGCTGCTACACGGACATGCGCGGGCGGCCGCATCAGCTCCGCAGCCCCCAACTGGCCGCCTCCAACGGGCTGATCCACGAGGAGATGCTCGGCTTGTTCGCCGACGTGTTTGCCGACCGGATTCGGGTGCCCTTGCCCACGGTCTCCTCGGCCACGCAATAACCGGCCGGCGTGCCGCCGAAAACCGCTAAGACCCGGCATTGCCGCTTCTCTAACCTTTTGCTTTACAAGACTTTGCCTGGGATGGTAGCCTGTTGATTCGTATTCGGACTCGACGATTTTGATTGCCCGGCCTTTCGGGGGGGGAAAGGAATTTGCGTTACCTTTTCAGATGCGAACCGTTGATTTGATCCGGAAAAAACGCAATGGAGAAGAACTGACCGATAAAGAAATCGAATTTCTGGTCGAGAACTATACCCGGGGCGCTATCCCCGATTACCAAATGGCCGCCTTTCTGATGGCGGTCTATTACTCGAATTTAAGCGAAAACGAGGTGACCGCGCTGACCCTGGCCATGCTCAACTCGGGCCGGCGCGTGGACCTGAGCGACCTCGACGGCGCTAAGGTAGACAAGCACTCTACGGGCGGGGTTGGCGACAAGACCAGCCTGATCGCCGCTCCCATCGCCGCTGCGGCCGGCGTAGTGGTTCCCATGATTTCCGGCCGGGGCCTGGGCCACACCGGCGGCACGGTGGATAAGCTCGAATCCATTCCCGGTTTCCGGACCCGCCTGTCGGTCGAGGAATTTCGCGCCAATCTGAATGCGCACAGGTTGTGCTTCATGGGCCAGACCGACGAGATTGTTCCCGCTGACCAGAAATTGTACGCCCTGCGGGACGTCACCGCCAGCGTGGAATCCTTGCCGCTGATTGCCGCCTCGATCATGTCGAAGAAGCTGGCCGAAGGAATGGATGGACTGGTGCTGGACGTCAAAGTGGGCTCCGGGGCTTTCCTGAAGAGGCAGTTGGAGGCCCGCAAGCTGGCCCAGCTCATGGTGACCATCGGCCGCCGCATGAACAAGCGAGTCCATGCCCTGCTGACCGATATGGATCAGCCGCTGGGCTACGCCGTCGGCAATGCGCTGGAGATCATGGAGGTTTCCCAGACCCTGCAGAGCCAGGGGCCGGCCGACCTGACGCAATTGTCGATCGAGCTGGCGGCGCGCATGATTAACCTGGCCAACCCGGGACCGGGGCTGGAGGCGGCTCGAGAACAGGCCTCGGCGCTGCTCGCCTCCGGGGCTGCTTTCACCAAGCTTCAGGAGGTTATCGCTGCGCAGGGGGGCAATCCGGACGTGCTGAACCAGTTCGAGCTGCTGCCCAACGCCAGCGGCGCCCGGGAAATTCTTTCTCCGCGTAGCGGCTACGTCACACGCATCAATGCCGAGGACATCGGCCAAGCCGCCGTATTGCTCGGCGCCGGCCGCGACACCATAGACCGGCCCATCGACCCGGCCGTAGGCGTGATCCTGGAGCGCAAGGTGGGTGAGAAGGTGGCCGCCGGCGGCCGGCTCTGCACTCTGTACCACACCGACGACGCCCGTCTGGAAGAAGCCGCACAACTGGTCGAGGACGCGTTCCACATTTCGGCGGCGGCCCCGGAACAGCGGCAACTGGTGCTGGAAGTGATCCAGTAGCCCGAGCGCAACTCTATGTCCCGGTTCACCGGCGTGCTGGGCCTGGCGCTGATCCTGGCGGGGGCCTATGCCTTCTCGACCAACCGGCGGGCGGTGCGGCCCCGGATCGTGCTGTGGGGACTGGGGCTGCAGTTCGGCCTCGCCTTGCTCGTCCTTGACACCCCATTCCGATTGGTGTTTGACGCGATCAGCAGAGGCGTGAACCGGATGCTGGACTTCGCGCAGAAGGGCATCGAGTTCGTATTTTATGCGCCCCAGCCCGGCGCGCCGGGTCCGGCCGGGCTGGTGGTCGCCGTTCACGTTCTGCCGGTCGTCATCTTCGTCGCCTCTCTATTCGCTGTTCTTTACTACCTCGGGATAATGCAGATTGTCGTCCGGGGCGTCGCCGTAGTGATGCAAAAGGTCATGGGGTCGAGCGGGGCGGAATCTCTGAATGTCGCCGCCAGCATTTTCATGGGGCAGACCGAGGCGCCGCTCACTATTCGCCCCTTCCTGCCGAAGCTCACCGAATCGGAGCTGCTCACCGTGATGACCGCCGGCATGGCCCACATCTCCGGAGCCTTGCTGGTGGCCTATGTGCAAGTCGCCCATGTGGAAGCCAAGCACTTGCTCACCGCCGTGGTCATGACCGCTCCGGCCACCATCATGCTGGCCAAAATCCTGATTCCCGAAACAGAGCAGCCGGAAACGGCCGGCCAGGTGAAGCTCCACTTAGAAAAGACCGACGTCAACATCATCGACGCCGCCGCTCGCGGCGCCACCGAGGGCATGCACCTGGTGCTGAATATCGTGGCCATGCTCATCGCCTTCATCGCGCTGATCTACATGTGCAACGGGTTTTTCGGGTGGCTGCACTCGCTGCGGGGATTGGGCTGGATGCCGGATTCGCTGCAGAAATTGTTTGGCTGGGTATTTGCTCCGCTGGCCTGGCTGCTGGGGGTGAGCTGGAAAGATGCGCCGGTAATTGGGAACCTCATGGGCACGCGCATGGTGCTGAACGAATTTGTGGCCTTCCTCCAGCTCGGGCCGCTCAGGGGGCAGCTCGACGCCAAGTCGTTCGTCATCGCCACCTTCGCCCTGTGCGGCTTCGCCAACTTCGGATCGATCGCTATTCAGGTGGGAGGCATCGGGGCGCTGGCGCCCAATCGCCGGCATGACCTGGCGCGGCTCGGAGTGCGGGCGATGCTGGCAGGCACCATGGCCAATTTCATGTCGGCGGCGATTGCGGGAATCCTGCTGTGAGCTTTGAGCAAGTCGAGGAGGCCCACCGCTTTCTGGCAGGGCGGCTGCCCATTCATCCCGCGGTGGGCGTTGTGCTGGGCAGCGGGCTGGACGGCCTGGCGGTGGAGCTTTCGGAGCGAGTTGAAATCCCCTACGAAGGGATCCCGCATTGGCCTCGCTCGACGGTTGTCGGGCACTCCGGCCGGTTGGCGGTGGGCCGGCTGGGCGAGACCACGGTCGCGGCCCTGGCCGGCCGGGCGCACCTCTACGAGGGCTATTCAGCGGCCGAGGTTGCCTTCCCCATTCGCGTGCTTGGGCTGATCGGCGTCCAGGCGGTGGTGCTGACCAACGCCGCCGGGGCCATCAACCTTAGCTTTCGTCCCGGCCAGTTGGTCCTGATCGCCGACCACATTAACTTGCAGGGGACAAATCCGCTGCTTGGCGAAAGCGACGAGCGTTTCGGCCCGCGCTTCCCGGACATGAGCGAAGTCTATCCGGCACGCTTGCGCGCGCTGGCCGGCGCCTGCGGCCGGGAGCTGGGCCTCGAATTGGCGGAAGGGGTTTATGCCGCACTGCCCGGCCCCAGTTTTGAAACCCCGGCTGAGATCCGCTGGCTGCGCGCCATCGGGGCCGACATGGTGGGGATGTCCACTGTACCGGAGGCTATCGCCGCGGCGCAAATGGGCGTCCCGGTGCTGGGCGTTTCCTCGATCTCGAACATGGCGGCCGGCATTCTTCCACAAAAGCTGAGCCACGAAGAGGTGCTGGCGGTGGGGCGGCAGGTGCGCGACACGCTGACAGCACTGCTGCAGAAAGTAATTCCCAGGCTGTGAGCACGTTTCGTTTTGGCAAGCGCAGCGAGCGGCTGGGGCGCCGGGTGGGGATTCTCTCGGCGGCCTTCAATCCGCCGACGCACGCTCACCTCGAAATGGCCCGCCAGGCGGTGCGACAGTACTCCCTCAACGAAATGCTGTTCCTGCTTCCCCGCATCTTTCCCCACAAGATCTACGCTGGCGCCACGTTTGAGCAGCGCATGGAAATGCTCCAGGCGGCGCTGGCCGACGAGCCGCAGTTTTCCATCGGATCCACGGATCAAGGGCTGTTCATCGATATCGCCCGCGCCGGCCGGCCGGTTTATGGGCCGGAAGCCGAATTCTTCTTCTTGTGCGGTCGCGACGCCGCCGAGCGCATTGTTCATTGGGACTACGGCGAAGGTACGCCCTTCCCCGAGCAACTGGCCGAATATCAAATGCTGGTGTCCCCGCGTGGCGGCGCCTACCACGTGCCTCCGGAATTTGCCGGCCGCATCCACCCGCTCGATCTGCCGCTGGAATTGGAAGCCCTCTCTTCTTCTGCAGTGCGCGAAGCTAGCGCCTCCGCCCGGGCCTGGGAGCACATGGTCCCGGCGCCGGTGGCCGCCATCATTCGACGCGAGGGATTGTACCTGCCAGCCTAAATGCCGTATTCTTATACGGCATGTTATACGGTATAATTAGGTTTATGAACCGGGAGGAAATGCAGAAGGTGACGGTGCTCCTTCCCAGGGCCCTGGTGCAGAAAGCCTTGTCAGCCAGCGGCATGGGCCTGACGCCGACCATCCGCAGAGGACTCGAAACGGTCGCCGCGGCAAAGGCTTACGAGAGGCTCCGGCGGCGGCGGGGAAAGGTGAAGTTCTCCATTAATGTGGATGAGCTGAGGGAAGACTGATCTGATCTGCGCCGATACGAACTGCTGGATTGCCTACTTATCGGGCCAAACAGGGCAGGACGTCGACCTGCTGGATGAGTGTTTGGCGCGCCGGTCTGTCGTCATGGCGCCGGTGATCCTTTCCGAATTATTGAGCGACCCTTTGCTGTCACTTCAGGACGAGAGCGATTTGCTGGCGGTTCAACTGTTGGAAACAAGAGACGGGTTCTGGCGCCGCGCCGGAAAGCTGCGGGCCGAGCTGATCCGGCGGAAATACCGCCCCAAGCTGGCCGACACTCTGATTGCTCAAAGCTGCATCGATCACGACCTCCCCTTACTAACCCGAGATCGCGATTTCCGGCCATTTACCCGCGTCGGGAGGCTGCAGCTCCTCTAAGGTGAAGCGGCCACTCGCACCTGTGATATCGTTCCACTCATGATCACCCGATGCTTTCTGCTGTCGCTCCTGCTTGGTGGCTCGGCTATCCCTCAAACCGCGTTTCATCCGCAACCCGCCTCGCCGCGCGATTTCGTAGTGATGGCCTGGGGCGGCTCGCCCTCCGAGCCGGAGCAGTTGCGGCTGATGAAGGAAGCCGGCCTGAACAGCTCCGGCTTCTGCAAGGCCGAGGATTTGGACCGCGTCCGCGACGCCGGCCTCACCTGCTTCGTCTCCGACCCGCGGGCCAACGGCTACGACTGGGCCAGGCTACCGGCCGACGAAGAGATCCGCGTCAAGGTCGCCGGACTGGTCCGCGAGATCGGCACTCACCCGGCGGCGCTGGGCTTTTATCTGCTCGATGAGCCGCACGGCTCGCTGATGCCCGGCCTGGGGAAAGTGGCCGCCATCCTGCGCCAGGCCATGCCTGAAAAGTGGCCTTACGTGAACCTCGTCCCCTACCGCGTGAGCCCGGAGCGGCTCGGCACGCCCAGTTATGATGCCTACGTGAAGATGCTCGTGGACACGATCCACCAGCCCTTTCTTAGCTACGACAATTATTCCCTGGTGAACGGTGAAATGCTGGACTACTTTTATACCAACCTGGAAATCATCCGCCGCCTGGGGCTGGAAACGAAAACGCCTTTCTGGAACTGCATCCTGGCCAACGCCCACTTCAACTACATGGAGCCGTCTGACGCCACTTTCCACCTCCAGGTCTACAGCACCCTGGCCTACGGCGGGCGGGGCATTCAGTACTTC
>JACQDG010000441.1 GCA_016201185.1 Acidobacteriota bacterium
AACCTGACCAACATACTCATCACCAAGGACTGGCAGATCTGGATCATCGATCTGTCACGGGCGTTCCGGATGTACAAGACGATAGACAACCCGAAGAACCTCGTGATGATCGATCGCAAGCTGCTGGCCAAGCTGCGCGAGTTGAAGAAAGAGGACCTGCAGCAAAGGCTGGGCAAGTGGCTGACCAAGTCGGAAGTCGACGGCCTGGCCGCCCGGGCGCAAAAGATCGTCGAGCACTTCGACAAGCAGATCGCCGCCAAAGGCGAAGCGGCGGTGGTGTACGATTTCCCGAGGACCAGCCAACCCTGCGGCTTAGGGCTCTAAGATTCCCCTCAAGCCCGCACCAGCCGGAACCGGCTGATCTCGGGCAGGCAGTTGATGCGGATGGGAATACCGAAATAGCCGATCCCGCGGTTCACGTAGAGGTATCGGCCGCTTTCCTGGTAAAGGCCCCGAATGTAGCGGAAGCGCAAAGCGGCCAGCCCGATGGGAACCCCGTTGATATATCCCAGCACGACCTGCCCGCCGCCGTGGGTGTGCCCGGCCAAGGTAAGCGGGAAGCCGAAATCTTGCGCCTCCATAAAAGTGTGCGGATGATGCGCCAGCAGCACGCGGACCGCCTCCGGATTGCTTCCGTGCAGTATGCGGCGCAGGGCCTGGCGGGTCTGCCGCTGCTGGTAGATATTCGGGTCGCCGCGCGTCGCCCCCAGCCAGTCCAGCCCCGCCAGCAGCAGTTCCGCCCCGTTGCCCAAATCGATGGAAGCCCGTTCGTTGCGCAAGAACCGGATGCCGGTCGGCTCCAGACCCGCCACCAGCCGGTTGCAGCCCGGGTAGCCGGTCAGCGGGTTGCGCTGGTCGGAATAATAATCGTGGTTCCCCAGGATAGCGTAGACGCCGAAAGGCGCCCACAACTGTTGCAGGCTCTCGCCCGCCTCCCCGAGCAGCCGCAGCGAGCGGTCCAGGATGTCGCCGGTGATCACCACCAGTTCCGAGCGTAAGGTGTTCGAGGCCTCCACCACCGGCTTCATGTCTTTCGCCCGGAGGTAAGGGCCAAAGTGAATGTCGGAAAGCTGCGTAATCCGAAAGCCGTCCAATTGCCGCGGCAGGTCCGGAATCGGGATGGCGATCTCGGGCGAAACCTCCAGATCCCCCTTGGTGCCGTAAACGCCGTAAGCCGCCGTGCCCAGCAACGCCGTAGGCGCCACCGGAGCCAGACCGGCCAGGAACTGGCGGCGCGAAGCGTTAAAAGCGGGGTCCGGTCCGGCCGGGACCAGGCGCCGGTAGACCAACCCCAGTCCCCGCCCCATGGCCACCACCACATTCTTGGGCGCCGTCAGCAGGAAATAGCCCACCAGCATCGCCAGCCATACCAGGCTCGGGTAGTAAATCCATTGCAGCAGCGGTTCCGGCATCCGCTCGAGACTCCAGCCCGTCCAGCCCAGCGCCATCGACACGAGCAGCGGCGCGTTCGCCGCGATGAAGAATGCCCCT
Source organism: Acidobacteriota bacterium (assembly GCA_016201185.1). Taxonomy (GTDB): domain Bacteria; phylum Acidobacteriota; class Terriglobia; order Bryobacterales; family JACQDG01; genus JACQDG01. The sequence continues at coordinate 1,492 of JACQDG010000441.1, forward strand.
AGCAGCGTCCCGAGCTTTTTCTGCGGCGCTGCCGGGAACCAAACCCCCAGTCCGCGACGCAGCCTGCGGTAAAGCAGCAGGTTGGAGAGCAGAAATAAGCCGTAAACAATCAGGAAAAACATGCGCCTAGGCCGATCTTTTATTTTAACGCAGACGCCGCCGAGGTAACGGGCGTTACCGTTAGGCGGTCTTTCCACGAAGTCCCCCCGTTGCCCGCAACGGTGGCCTCGTGTACACTATACATATGAAACGTACAAATCTTGTGCTGAACGGGGAACTGCTCGAAGAGGCCACGCGTGCTCTGGGGGTGAAAACCTACTCCGCCGCGGTCAATCTCGCGCTGGAGGAAGTCCTCCGCGTCAGGAAGATTCAGAGTCTCCCGCAATTCTTCGGCCGGGGCCTTTGGCAGGGTGATCTTTCGGAGAAGAGGCAGGATCAACCTCGCCGCCCCCACGGAAAGCCCGCCAGGCGGAGAAGAGCGTAGAGTGATCCTGGTCGACACGTCTGTATGGATCGAGCTCCTCAATTCGAAACCGGCGGCGAGGGTGTCCGAGGAGGACCTGGTGCGGTTCGTGACCTGCGGCCCGATCGTGCAGGAGGTTGTGCAGGGCCTGCGCGAGGGCCCCTTCAGTGAGGCGTTCCGCGATGCTTTCCTGGCTCTGCCCCGGTTGAGCGATCCCTTGCCATTGGCCACGTTCCTGGAAGCAGCCGAGATTTACCGCCGTGGGCGCCGCAAGGGCTACACCGTTCGATCCTCTGTTGATTGCCTGATCGCGGCGATAGCGATCGAGAACCATGTTCCCGTGTGGCACAAGGACCGCGACTTTGCCGTCATTGCAAGGTACACCGGCCTGGAGGTTTGGGAGAAGCCGTGAAACTCGGATCGCAGCCGCCCGGAGAAATCAGACTGTGGTCGCACATTATGGCACAATGAGAGTGATGGAGGTAATCACCATCTCGAAGTTCAAGGGCAATTGTTTCGCCATTTTGGAAAGGGTTCGCAAGACTCGTAAGCCGGTGCTGGTCACCCGCTTCGGAAAGCCCATCGCCGAACTGGCTCCTCCCCCCTCGCCCTTGCAGAGGCCCGCCCGCTGGCTCGGATTGCTCGCAGACACCGGGCGCATCAAAGGTGACATTGTTTCCCCTGCTGGCCACGAAGACGGCGGAACGCCGACCAGCCCTACCCCCTGACCCCCATCCTCCAACCCTAGCCCCCAACCCCTACGCTTTTCGCTACAATCGCTTCGCATATGCGATTGCGGCCCTGGATTGCTCTTTTCCTGCTGGCGCTGGCGGGCTGCGGCGGCTCGAACGCGCCCCACCGGCTCACCATCGCTGTCATACCCATGGGCACTACCCACGAATACTGGAAGGCCATCCACGCTGGCGCCGTCAAGGCGGCTCGGGAGGAGAACGTCGAGCTGGTTTGGAAAGGCCCGCAGAAGGAGGACGACCGCACCCAGCAAATCGCCGTGGTGGAGGACATGGTCTCTCGCCGCGTGAACGGCATCGTGCTCGCTCCGCTGGACGGCACGGGCCTGGCCAAGCCGGTGGCTGAGGCCCGCCGCGCGGGCATTCCCTCCGTCATCGTCGATTCCGGCCTCCAGGGCGAGGACTACATCAGCTTCATCGCCACGGACAATTACAAGGGCGGCCGGCTCGGCGCCCGCCGACTGGCCGAGATCCTCAACGGCCAGGGCTCAGTGATCATGATGCGCGTCATGGTGGGCGCGGAATCGACCATGCGCCGTGAGCAAGGCTTTCTCGACGAGATCCGCAACTTCCCGGGCATCCGCGTCCTGAGCGACAACCAGTACGGCGGCATCACCACGGAAACCGCCTACCAGACCGGCGAGAATTTGCTCAACCGCTTCCCGGACGTGAACGGCGTCTTCTGCCCCAACGAATCGACCACCTTCGGCATGCTGCGGGCGCTGACGGATGCCGGGAAGGCGGGCAAGGTGAAGTTCGTCGGCTTCGACTCGAGCGAGAAGCTCATCGCCGCCCTCCGTCAAAAGCAGCTCCACGGGCTGGTTCTTCAGAACCCCTTCCGGATGGGCGAGCTCGGGGTAAAGACCGTTGTCCGCCACATTCGCGATCCCCACGCGCCCATCGAGAAGCGGATCGACACCGGCGCCGTGGTGGCCACGCCGGAAAACATGGACACCCCGGAAATCCGCCAGCTTCTCGTCCCGCCCGTCAACCAGTACTTGTAGCGCCGGGCACTGTCCTAACCCAGCGCTGCTCGCGCTACACTGGCTTGCTTAGCGCCTGCGGCTTCATAAATGCCCGCTCCTTACCGCATCGAGATGCTCGGCCTGCGCAAGGCCTTCGGCGCCACGGTGGCGCTGGACGGCGTCGATCTTTGCGTACCGCCGGGCGTGGTCCATGCCCTGATCGGGGAAAACGGCGCGGGCAAGAGCACGCTGATGAAGGTACTGAGCGGCGTCCAGCGGCCGGACGCCGGGCGGATGCTGCTGGATGGCGATCCGTACGCTCCTTCCGGCCCGCTCGAAGCCCGCCGGCGCGGCGTGGTGATGATCTACCAGGAGCTGGCCCTGGCGCCGCACCTTTCCGTGGCGGAAAACATTCTACTCGGCATCGAGCCGGCCTCCCGGGGCTGGATCCGCCGCCGGAAGCTCGAAGAGCAAGCCCGCGAAGCGCTGGCCGCGCTCGGCCACGGCGAGATCCGCCTCCACGCCCCGGTGTCCGGCTTGAGCGTGGGCGCCCAGCAACTGGTCGAACTGGCCCGGGCCCTGGTGCTCGATGCGCGGGTGGTGGTGCTCGATGAGCCCACCAGCAGCCTGGCCGCGGCCGACCTGTCGCGCTTGTTTGAGGTGATCCGGCGCCTTCGCGAGCGCGGCGTCTCGGTCATCTACATCAGCCACTTCCTGGAGGAGGTGGAGCAGATCGCCGACCGGTTCACCGTGCTGCGCGACGGCCGCTCGGCTGGCGGCGGGCTGATCGGCGAAGCGGACCGGAGCCGCATCGTCGAAATGATGATCGGCCGCCAAATCTCGGAGATGTTTCCGCGCCTGCCGCACCCCACCGGCGAGCCGGTGCTCGAGCTGGCCGATCTCGCCGCGCCCGGCGTCCGCTCGGCGAGCCTGGTGCTGCGCCGCGGCGAGATCTTTGGCGTGGCCGGCTTGATCGGCGCGGGCCGCAGCGAAATGCTGCGCGCTGTGTTTGGCCTGTTGCCGGTCCGCCGCGGCTGGGTCAAGGTGGCGACGGTTGCCGGTCCGGGCTCGCCGGCCGAGCGGCTCGCCCAGGGCGTGGGCCTGCTGAGCGAAGACCGCAAAGGCGAAGGCCTGGCGCAGTCGCTGTCGCTCGCCGATAATCTCACCCTTTCGAACCTCAAGCCCTATCTGCGCCACGGCTGGCTCGACCGCTCCGCGCAGTCCCGTGCGGCCCTCGATTGGGTCGAAAAGATCTCCATCAAGGCGCCGGGACCGCGCGTCCCCGTGTTTTCGCTTTCCGGCGGCAACCAGCAGAAGGTCGCCTTGGCCCGCCTTCTGCATCACGATTGCGACGTCCTGCTGCTCGATGAGCCCACCCGCGGCATCGACGTCGCGAGCAAGGCCCAGATCTACGAGCTGATCGGGAAGCTCGCCCAGACCGGCAAGGCGATTCTCTTTGTCAGCTCCTATCTGCCCGAGCTGCTGGGCGTCTGCGACACGATCGCCGTGATGTGCCGGGGCCGTCTCGGCGAAAAAGCGCCCGCCGGCGAGTGGACCGAGCACGCCATCATGACCGCCGCCACCGGCGCCAGAGAGGCGGCGCGATGAAGAACAGTCCCTTGTCCACCCGCTTCCGCATTCCCGCGTCCTTCGGCTCCCTGCTGGGCCTGGCCGTAGTCTTTCTGCTGTTTTCCCTGTGGGCCGGCCCGCCGTTTTATTCCCGCTACAACCAGGTCACCATGCTCACCCAGAGCGTGATCGTGGCCGCGGGCGCGCTGGGCATGACGCTGATTATCATCGCCGGCGGCATCGACCTGAGCGTGGGGTCGATGATCGCGCTCTCCACGGTGGTGATCGCCCGGGCGCTCCTGGCCGGCGCACCCCCGACCTGGGCCGCACTGGCCGGGGTGGCGGTGGGTGGCGTTTGCGGCGCGCTGAACGGATTCCTGGTCACGCGTCTGGGGCTGGTGCCGTTTATCATCACCCTCGGCACCTTGCTGATTTTTCGCGGCGCGGCCACCGGCCTTTCCGGCGAGCAAAAGATCGACGCCCCCATCACCTGGCTGAACGAGATGCTCACCAAGTTCCCGTCGCCGTCCTGGACCCTTGTGGCGGTTGGCGTCTGGCTCACGGTGCTGCTGGCCATCGCTGTCGCCGTGGTGCTGCGCAACACCGTGCTGGGGCGGCACGCCTTCGCCATCGGCTCTAACGAAGCTACCGCCCGGCTTTGCGGCGTCCGCGTGGAGCGGGTGAAGCTCTATATCTACACCATAGGCGGGCTGCTCACCGGCTTCGCAGGCCTGATGCAGTTCAGCCGGCTCACCGTCGGCGACCCGACCGCCGCGAAGGGAATGGAGCTCGACATCATCGCCTCGGTGGTCATCGGCGGCGGCAGCCTCTCCGGAGGCCGGGGCAGCGTGGCTGGGTCGCTGGCCGGCGCCCTGCTGATGACCATCATCCGCAGCGGCCTGAGCATGAAGGGCGTCCCCAACTGGGTACAAGACGTGCTGACCGGCGTTATCATTGTCGGAGCCGTCACCCTGGACAGGTTGCGGCGCGAAAGCGGAGGGAGCGAATGAGACAAGCGGGGATGCTGGGGGAATTGCTGGCGGAGTTTCTGGGCACTATGGTGCTGATCCTGTTCGGCGCCGGCGTGGTGGCCATGGTCTTGCTGTTCGGAACCGGGGTTCCCGGTGAGGTGGTGAAAGGCGGCTGGACCAACATCAATCTGGGCTGGGGACTGGGAGTGACGATGGGCATTTACGTGGCGGGCGGGATTTCCGGGGCACACATCAACCCCGCCGTTACCCTCGCCCTGGCCGCCTTTCGCGGCTTTCCCTGGAAGAAAGTGATCCCCTACATGCTGGCCCAGACGGCCGGAGCCTTCCTGGGAGCGGCCCTTGTGTACTGGAACTACATTCCAGCCTTTCGTAAGGCCGATCCGCTGCTCGATCACACGGCCGGCGTTTTCGCCACTTTCCCGGCGTTCCCGGAAACGCTCTCCGCCGGGCTGCTCGACCAGATCCTGGGCACGGCCCTGCTCGTACTGCTGATCTTCGCCATCACCGACCCGCGCAACCAGGCGCCGGTGGCGAACCTGGCCCCCGTCGCCATCGGCCTGATCGTGGTGGCCATCGGGGTCTCCTTCGGGGGCATGCACGGCTACGCCATCAATCCGGCGCGCGACTTCGGCCCGCGGCTGTGGACCGTGGTGGCGGGCTTCAAGAACAACGGGCTCACGAGCGGCCAGCCCGTATATTGGGTTCCAATTATCGGGCCGCTGGTGGGGGGCCTGATCGGCGGGCTGGTTTACGATCAGGGCATCCGGCGGTTCCTGCCTACGCAGGCCTAGCGGTCGCCCCGGCCACCTCGATGGAGCGGATTCTATTCCTTTGCCTGCACAACTCCTCACGCAGCCAGATGGCTGAGGGCTTCGCCCGCCACATAATGGGCGGCGGGAAGGAAATTGAGATCTGGAGCGCCGGCACCGAGCCCCGCGGCGTAAACCCTTACGCTGTGCGCGTCATGGCCGAAAAAGAAATCGATCTTTCCGGCCACACTTCCAAGCACGTCGACAAGGTTCCCCCGCCCACACGGGTGGTGACCCTGTGCGGCGAATCGGAGGAAACCTGCCCGGCCTTCCCCGGCGGGGTGATCATCGAGCACTGGGGCCTGCCGGACCCCTCCCGGGCCGAAGGTAGCGACGAGGAAAAGCTCCGGGTTTTTCGGGCGGTACGCGATGAGATCGAGCGGCGGATTCGGGAGCTGGCGGACCGTGTCTTGAGTCCTGACTTCTGACTTCTTTCCTCAGTTCTTCCGCATTTCCTCCTCGACCTCTTTCAAGATCTCGGCCCGCTTCTCCGAATCCAGCTCGGCTTTCAAGCGGCGTAGGGCCACCCCCACCACGTCCCGGTGATGGAGGCGCGAGCCGAAGCCGTCGCGGGTCAGGCCCAGCCACAGCTCGTGCAGCAGGTCCACGTCCCCCGGCCACAGCCGCGGCGGGTGCGGGCCGAGATTGTAGTAGCGCGACTCTTCGCCCGGTACCCAAATTTCCAGCGAAAAGGACGGGCGCGGCGCCGGCAGCCGTTCCCACGCCTCGCCGATGGCCCGCGCCAGCTCGTCCGACGTCATCTTGGCCGAGCGCCCGGTCACCAGCCGCGAGGCCTGCAGCTTGGCCGCCGTCTGCACCATGGCGTCGAACGGGTTCAGCGCCGGCACCACCACCAGCTCTACGGTCTTCCCCGCCTTCTCCGCCAGGCTCACGACCTTCGTGAAAAGCTCCTTCTCGTACTGCGCGAAGATCTGCTCGTTCTCCAGGGCGTGCTCGCCCGAGCCCGCCGGGCTGACCGGGCGCACCGACAGCGCTACGATATCGTGCTTGCGCAGGTTGGTTTTGACCAGCGTCCGCTCCAGGTGGTCCAGTTTGTTGCCGCGCACCGCCACCACCACGCAGCCGGGCCGCGTGTTCACCGCTTCCGGGGTGATCTCCGGCCGCAGGTCCAGGCGGAACATCTCCAGCCCCTTTTCCGCATGCCGGGCCTTGCGCTCGTTGATTTTTTCCGAAACGGTGAACACCGCGTAGAACGCCAGCGTGAACAGGCCTCCGTAAATGGTGGCCACCTGCTTGGTCAGCAGGTTGGAGATGGCGATCACAAACAGGGCAACCGTGGTCAGCCCCAGCCCGACCGGTATCTCGGTCGAGCCCACCGTAAAGTTCAGCGGGAACTTCCAGTCGCGTTTTCCCGGTTCCCTGTAGCGCAGCACCAGCGTGCCCAGCGCCTTCATGAAGAAGCTCCATATCACGCCGAACGCGTAGGCTTCCCCCAGCAGAATAATGTTGCCCCGGCTGGCGATGATGGTCGAGAGCTGGAACAACAGGACCATGTTGATCAGGTGGTGGGTGGTCCCGTACTTGGAATGCGGCTTGCGAAACCAGTCGGTCAATACCCCGTCCTCGGCCACGCGGTTCAGGACCCCGTTGGCGCCGATAAATGAGGTGTTGACCGCCCCGGAAAGGATCAAGGTTCCCGTCACGACCACGAAAACATGGAAGGCCAGCGTCAGCGCGTGCGGCCCGCTCAGATAAGTGGCGATGCCGCCGATCAGGTTGTTCA
>JACQDG010000442.1 GCA_016201185.1 Acidobacteriota bacterium
CTCTCCGTGGCCCAGGCGGTGGATCTGCGCGCCCATCGCCTGGAGCGCAGCGCCGCAGAGATGCTGGGCGTAGGCGCCCGTTCCCTGTATCGCGGCATTCGCGAGCGGAGCGCCTTCCTCGAGGCCGACCGTTCGCTCGATACCGACATAGAACGGCTTTCCTCCACACTCGAAGGCCGTGAGTTACCAGTATTGGGCTGAGGTTGCTTCGCAGGCGGGTTTCCCGCTCAGCGGGCAGTGAGACCCGGCCGCTGACGGAACCAGAGGAGGTCCAGTTCATGAATTCCGATTTGTCCCGAAGAACGATGATAGGAGTCATTGGTGTGACGGCCTTGCCGCCTGTCGTTATGCCTGGAGCGGCCGTCCCGTGGCCGCCCGCCGAGGGCCCTAGCACGCCTAAGATCTGTTTGGGTATCTCGCCCGGCGCTGACGAGGCCGGCATGCGGCGGGTGAAGCAAATCGGCGTGGATCTTGTGCTGATGGGAGGGCCCAGGATTCCCTGGGAGGAAGCGGAGATCCGTGCTCGCATGGAAAGCCTCAAGGCCGGCGGCCTGACCTTGTGCAACATGATGATCAGCGGATTCCCAAACACCTTGTATGGAAGACCCGGCCGCGACGAGGAGATTGACAAGGTCCGGCAGTCCATTCTGGCGGCCGCCCGTGCGGGCCTGCCGGTGGTCGAATACAACTTCTATGCGCACCGGCTTGTGGAGGGCTACTACGAGGAAACCGGAAGGGCCGGTGCGGGCATGACGGCGTTTGATTACGACCGGGTCCGGGACCTGCCTCAGCTTCCGTCAGAGGGCGTTCACAGCCTCGAAGAGATGTGGAGCAACATCACGTATTTCCTCAAGGCGGTCGTGCCGGTGGCCCAGGAATCCGGCGTGCGGCTGGCTCTGCATCCCAACGACCCGCCGGCGCCCCTCAGCCGCGGCTCCGCACAGATCATGGGGACGGTGCAAGGCTGGAAGCGGCTGATCGAAATCGTTCCCAGCCCGTCGAACGGGATTACGTTCGACTGTGGGGTGACGCGGGAGATGGGGGAAGACCCGGTGGAGGTCTGCCGCTACTTCGGAACTAGGGACCGCATCAATCACGTGCATTTCCGCAATGTGCGTGTGCGAAAGCCGTACGAGAAGTACACCGAAGTGTTCCTGGACGAGGGCCAGGTCGATATGTTCGCAGTGATGCAGGAACTGGTCCGGCAGAAGTACCCGCGGGCCATCTACCCGGAGCACCCGCGTGCCCTCGATGCCGACCGCGAGCGGCCCAACTTCAAGCCGTTTTACCCGGGCGGCGGCGGATACGCCGGGGAAGTGTACAACGTGGCTTACACCAAGGCCATGCTACAGGCCGCGCTGTCGTCCTGAAGAAGTCTCCGCACGTAAGCGCGTTCTGCAATGCAAAGGGGGTAAACCGGCTGCACACCGAAGCCAACGAGGACCTTCTGCACAAGATTTCCGGCCCTCCGCCCCCGCCCGAAAATAGAGTAGAGTCAGCCCTGCCGGCCGAAGGTCTCCTGCCTGATGATGCCGGAGCCTTCCCGGATCGTCACGAGCCGGTTGGCCGCCAGGTTCGCGACCGTCTCCCGGTCCCCGTTCGGCCAACGGATCTCCAGGTCGGCGGACGTGGCGCTGCCCAGGCCGAAGTGCAGCCGCAGGTCGCTGGCCGAATAGAAGCTCGACTGGCTCAGGACTGCCTGCGCCTGCTGTTTGGTCCCGTAGCGCGCCGTCACACGGGCTCCGATGGCGCTGCGGTTGGACTTCACGCCCACCAGTTTCACCTTCAGCCAGTGGCCGTCGCCGGTGCAGTCGTTGCGCAGCAGCGACGGCGGCTCGTTCAGGTTCACCACCAGAACGTCGATGTCCCCGTCATTGTCGAAATCGCCGAAGGCGCAGCCGCGGCTGGCATGCAGCGCGGCGATGCCCGGACCGGCCTCCTCGATCAACTCCTCGAAGCGGCCGTTGCCCAGGTTGCGGAAGATGACCCGCGGCGTGCGGAACGGATAGCCCGGCAGCTTCGCCTCCACCTCCGGGTAGACGTTGCCGGTGACCAGGAACAGGTCAGGAAAGCCGTCGTTATCCAGGTCGACCATGCCCGCGCCCCAGCCGACGAAGCGCGTCTCGACCCCCAGCCCGGCCCGCACGGTGACGTCCTCGAAATTCGCCTTGCCGTCGTTGCGATAGAGAATGCTGGTGTCGTCGGCGAAATGAGTCTTAAAAATATCCAGGTTTCCGTCGAGGTTGTAGTCGCCGATGCCCAGCCCCATCCCAGCCTGCTCCATGCCGTCCTCATTCAGGGCCACGCCGCTTTCGAGGCCGATGTCCGTGAAGGTCCCGTCGCGGTTGTTTCGCAACAAAAAACTGGCGGTAGAATCGCAGGCCAGGTAAATATCCGGCCAGCCATCATTGTCGAAGTCCGCGGCCACGGCCGTCATGCCGTAGCCGCCCTTAGCCTTCGCCACCCCGGAGGACACGGTCACATCGGTGAAGGTGCCGTCGCCGTTGTTGCGATAGAGGACGGGGAGGGCGGTGGGCAGACCGCGCGGGCCGCAATTCACCGGAACGCCTTTCCACTTGCAGTTCGTGTTTTCACCCGGCTGCGGCGCCGACCGAAAATCAAATTCCAGGTAGCTGGCGACGAACAAATCCAGATGTCCGTCGCGGTTGTAATCGACAAAGGTGCACCCCGAACCCCAACGCGGCCCCTTGTGCAGCAGCCCGGCCCGTTCGGTCACGTCGGTAAACGTGCCGTCGCCGTTGTTGCGATACAAAACGTTCTGTCCGTAATAGGTGATAAACAAATCGTCGAAGCCGTCGTTGTTGTAGTCGCCTACGGCCACCGCCGACGCCCACCCCGCGTACCGCAGCCCTGCCCTGTCGGTCACATCGGTGAATGTGCCGTCGTGGTTGTTCTTGTACAGGCGGTTGGTAGCTTCACCGGCGCCGTCGAGCCGCGTTCCGCTAAGCAGGAAGATATCCAGCCATCCGTCGTTGTCGTAATCGAGAAAGGCGGCGCCGCAGCCGACTGTCTCCAGTATGTATTGCTTGCGGTCCGTGCCGCCGTAGATGATCGGGGCGCGCAGCCCGGCTTGGCTGGCGACGTCCGTGAAACGCACGGGAAACGGGAGGCCAGACGGCTTGCCTCGCGGCGTCGGCTTTACATTGCGAGTGGAGACGCCTTGCCCCCAGGCGATCGCGGCGGGCGCAGCCAGTGCCCGCAGCCACTTCCTTCTTGTCCAGGCCCCTCGACCGGTCATGGTTTTTCAGTATACCCGCTCGCCCCGGTCCTAAACATTCAGTTAGAAGATAGGAAAAACTTGTTGACTGCCCAGCTTTGCCAGGTTAGAATTCCGGAGAGGGAATTCTGGGGAAGCACCTTACATATCTTTTTTGGCAAGGAGAGCCGCATGAGAAGAAAAGACTCCGCCACGAGGAAAATACTATTGCTCAGCGCCGTGGTTGCCTCTCTGCTCGGGATGGCAGGCGCCTTGAGGGCACAGACGGCCACCGGCCAAATCACCGGCGCTGTGAAAGACGCGACTGGGGCTGTTGTACCCAGGGCCAAGGTTACTTTGAGCAACCAACTCACCGGCCAGACCCGTGAGACCACCACGAACGACAGCGGCAGCTTTGTGTTTGCGCTGCTGCCCGTCGGGGTGTATTCCGTGACGGCGGAGCAGAAGGGCTTCAGCCTCGCCAAGCGGTCCGACATCCAGCTCAACGTCGATCAGGTAGCGCGCATCGATCTGGAACTGGCGGTGGGGGCAACGACCGAGACCGTCGAAGTGCACTCGGTCGCGGCGGCCATCGATACGGAAAGCGCCACGGTAGGGCAGGTCATCGCCCAGCGGCAGGTCACTGAGCTGCCTCTGAACGGAAGAAACTTCCTGCAACTGCTGTTCCTCGGCGCGGGCGCCGTCCAGGTCTCGGGGGAGCAGGGCATTATGCGACAGGGCGTCGGCGATGCCATCAGCATTAACGGCTCCCGGCCGACGTCGAATAACTACCTGCTCGACGGGACGGCCAATACGGACACGTCCTTGAATACGCCGGCCGTTGTGTTGTCGATAGATGCCATCCAGGAGTTCAAAGAGCAGACGGCGACCTACTCGGCGGAATACGGCTTCAGCGC
>JACQDG010000445.1 GCA_016201185.1 Acidobacteriota bacterium
ATCATGCGCCGCCTGCTGCGGGAGATCGTAACCACGGACAAAGTGGTCGGCGACGTGACCACGCTGGAGGATTTGTCGGTACTGTCGCGGCTGGCGAGCCACCAGGAAGAAGAAACCTGACCAGCCCAGATTTTTGTCGCCACTGAAGTAAGCCGCCCGAGGACCCCAAGAAAGTAGTTGACTTTGACGCCACTTTGTCTAAGACTGTCTATGCATAGGTTATCTATGGATAAGAATATTACCAAGAGCGAACTTCTACCTGGGACCCTGGACATGCTGATTCTGCGAACTTTGCGGCGCGGGCCCCTGCACGGTTACGGGATCGCGCAACACATCCAGCAGGTGTCCGACGACGTGCTCCAGGTGGAAGAAGGGTCGCTGTATCCGGCGCTACAGCGGATGCAGCTCCAGGGCTGGATTGCCTCGGAATGGGGTGAAACGGCCAACAATCGCCGCGCCCGCTTCTACCGCCTGACGCCCGCTGGGCGGAAGCAACTGGAGCGCGAGGTAGCGGGTTTTGACCGCATTCTGGCGGCCATCGCCCGCGTGATGGGAACAGCATGATGCAGCTCCGGCGACGCTTGCGTTTCCTTTTCCGGCGCGCGGAGTTCGAGCGGGCGCTCGATGAGGAGATGCGCTTCCACCTGGACATGCGGACCCAGGAAAACATGGAGGCCGGCCTGCCGCCGGAGGAGGCCCGGTGGGCCGCGCTGCGCCGGTTCGGGAACGTGATGCTGCTAAAGGAGGTCATGCGCGAAATGTGGGGACTTCGATGGTTGGAAACGCTATGGCAGGACCTGCGGTACGGGCTCCGCATGCTGCGTCGCAGCCCGGCGTTTACGGCCGTGGCGGTGTTGTCGCTGGCGCTGGGGATCGGTGCCAACACGGCCATCTTCAGCATCATGGACGCGCTGCTGATGAGAATGCTCCCGGTGAAAAACCCGGAGGAGCTGGTCTGCCTCCGCACCTCCGTCTCCTTTCCCGCTTACAAAAAGCTCCGCGATCGCAACCAGTCATTCTCCGGGTTGGCTGTTATAAGGTTTATGGAGACCAGCATAACTGTGAACGGCGAAGCCGAGCCTGCTTACGGACAAATGGTTACGGGCAATTATTATGCAACGCTGGGCGTCAACGCGGTGCTCGGCCGGGCTCTCTCCCCTGAAGACGACCAGGTTCCAGGCGTGGGGGGGCCGCAGGGCCCCGTCGCGGTGATCAGCTATGACTATTGGAAGCGGCGCTTTGCACTCGATCCGTCCGTGGTGGGTAAGGCTGTTACGATCAACGGCGTTCCTGTCAAAATCGTTGGCGTCACGCCCCCCGAGTTCTTCGGCGCCATGGGCGGCACTGACAAGCCGGTCGATATTACCGTGCCCATCATGTTGCAGCCGCGGGTGTATCCGGTCGGTACGACCGCGCTCTGGTTGAACGGCCAGCAGGGATCGGAGCTGGAATACGACGGAAGCGACGAGTACGGCTGGCGCCCCATGATAGCCAGGCTGAAGCCCGGCGTTACCATGGCGCAGGCGCAAGCCGAGCTGAATGTGCTCTTTCAGCAAGTATTGGCGGAGCGGGCCGGAAGCGCCATGGATGAACGACGGCAACGCGAAAACGCGGAGCGAAAACTTGAGCTGACTCCTGCTGGAAAGGGACTCTTTGCGATGGTTCCGGAGCGGCCGACCGCGCTCCTGCTGCTAGCCGTCATGGCTGCGCCGGGGCTGGTGCTGCTGATTGCCTGCGCCAACGTGGCCAACCTGCTGCTGGCGCGGGCTGCGGCGAGGCAGAAGGAAGTGGCGGTGCGACTGGCCATCGGCGCGGGCCGCTCCCGGCTGATCCGGCAGTTCCTCACCGAGAGTGTTCTGCTGGCGCTGATGGGTGGGGCGATTGGCGTGGCGCTGGCCAGTTGGGGGCGGAACCTGCTGCTGGCATGGATTTCAAACTCGGAATTCCTTTTTCTCCGTGCAGAGACCGATACCCGCGCCCTTGTATTCACGGCGGCGGCCACAATGGCGGCGGGAATCATGTTCGGCCTGGCGCCGGCGTTCCGCGCCGCAAAGGCCAACCTGGCCACTATGCTGAAGGACGTCGGCGTAAGCGCCAGGGCCGGCCGGCGACGGTGGGAGCCGGGCAAAGTTCTGGTGGTGGCGCAAGTGGCGCTCTCGTTGCCCTTGCTCATCGGCGCCGGCCTGCTGGCCCGCAGCATCCAGAACATGAGGAGCTTTGATACCGGCTTCAATCGGGAAAACCTTCTGCTCTTCACAACCGAATTTCTCGGGAGCAATAAGCCCCGCAGCGGCGCCCTGATAAAAGAAATCGGGGAGCGCATGGTCGGCATACCGGGAGCGCGCGCGGTCGGCTTGTCACATCCGCCGGGTATGGTGGGTTGGATGAAGGTGTCCGTCGAGGGAGCTGCGCCCCTGCCGGAGGGAGAGATGTTCGCAAGCCGGTTTTTAGCGGGGCCGGGGTACCTGGAAGCGGTGGGCATCCCGCTGCTGGCGGGGCGCGACTTGAGCACGCGGGATAACGAGAACGCTCCGAAGGTGTGCGTGGTCAGTGCGGCTCTTGCGGGTAAGTTTTTCCCGAACACCAACCCGATCGGGCGGCGTTTGACTTTCCCGCGCCCTGGGGCGGATTACCAGGCGGAGATCGTGGGTGTTGTGAAAGACGTCAGGCCTTGGCGCGGCGCGGAAGCCAAGTTCTCGCGCACAGCCTATTGCCCGATCCTGCAAGACTTGCCCGCCAGTTACCTGACGCTGGAGGTGCGCGCCGCGGGGAACCTTGCTCCTATCATCCCGGAAGTAAGGCGCAGGTTCCAGGACATTGACCGTAACCTGCTCCTGGACGTGAAAACCTGGGACGCGCTGACGGACGGCATGCAATTTGACAGGATCTGGCTCTCCAGGCTTGCAAGCGGTCTCGGCATGCTGGCGCTGCTGCTGGCGTGCGTCGGGCTGTACGGGTTGATGGCGTACTCGGTCGCCCGCCGCACGAACGAGATCGGCATTCGTATGGCGTTGGGGGCCGAGCGCGGGGACGTGATCCGCATGGTGCTGCGGGAGACGCTGTGGCTGGTCCTGATCGGCATTGCCGTCGGCCTGGCAGCGTCCCAGGCGCTCACTAAGATCATTTCAAGCATGCTGTTTGGAGTGAAGACCACGGACTTGGCGACGCTCTCGGTGGCGACGGCGCTGCTGCTGGGTGTTGCCCTTTTTGCCGGCTATCTTCCGGCCCGGAGGGCCTCCCGGCTCGATCCAATTGTGGCGCTGCGGCACGAATGACCATTCTGGCCATCGACACGACCAGCGAGTTCGGCAGCCTGGCCCTGGCGCAGGGCGTCGAGATCCTGGAGGTCGTCTCCCTGCATTCCCGTGAAGGCTTCGGGCACCTGATCTTTCAGCAGATTGTCGCTTTGCTCGAGCGGCACGGCCTGAAGCTCGCGGACCTTGACGGTTATGCGGCGGCCAGCGGGCCGGGGTCGTTTACCGGCGTACGCGTCGGACTGACGGCGGCCAAGGGGCTGGCGGAAGCGCACGGGAAGCTGGTGGTCCCGGTGTCGAACCTGCTGGCGCTGGCTTACGCCGGGGAAGGGGAGTTGCGGGCCGCTGTGCTCGACGCCCGCCGCGGGGAGATATATGGAGCGGTATACGACGCCGGCTTGCGCCCCGTGGTGGAGGAAATTGTGGCTCCCTGGCCGCGATTTCTGGAACTGCTCGGGGATCGCCACGTTACGTTCGTGGCCACCGACTTCAGCCCGTTTCGCGCGGGAGTCGTGGGCACGCCATTTGAACACGCGCCGGTCGTCACCGTCTCGCGAGCCCTAGCAGGAGCCGTGGCCGGCGTGGGCGCCCGCGCGTTTGCCGAAGGCCGGTCGTTGTTACCAGAGCAAGTGGACGCCAATTACGTCCGCCGCTCCGACGCCGAGATGATGTGGAAGGAAACGTAGACCTCGAGCGCGGCGCCCGGCGCTATAATAGCCGTATGGATCCCGAAGTGGACAAACGGTTCCAGAAAATCGACAAGCGGCTCGACGCGATCACGAAGCTGATTCACGTCGGCATGAAGCTGGTGGTTCAGGTCGGCGAGCGCCAGAAGGAAGACCGCGAGTCCATCCACGCCCTGATTGCGGCCCAGATGCGCACCGACCAAAAGCTGGACCGCCTGATTACCGTGCTGCTGAAGACCGGCAGGAACGGGCGCTAGCCCGCCTCCGGTGGCGCCGTCACGGTGGCGGAAATAATATCAACAATACACGCTACTTCTTTTCGACCTTCAGCACCATGTAGGTGATCGACTTGCCCTTATCCGGGTTCACCTGGTGGGGAATGCCGGCGGGGATGATGGCCATGTCGCCAGCCACGAGCCGCTGCATGTGGCCACCCACCATCTTGCCGCCCATCCCCTCGCCCGGGGCGTTCCCCGGCTGGATACCTTCAGCCTTGCCTCCGTAAAGCACCGCACCAGAGCCTTGCTGGACAATGAAGATATCGTGCCAGCGCGCGTGCTGCTCGGGCAGGCCGTCTTCGTCGCGCCGCACCTCATAAAACGAGAAGTTGTCGTGGAGTTCGAAGTGTTCGTTGGCAATCATGTTCTTCTTACCCTGCAGTTCCGTCGGCTCCCTGGCCTTGAGCTTTTCCGCGTAGCCTTTCAGATGTTCGGCCGACAGGTGGACAAATTTCACCTCCGTGGGCGCCTGGGCCTGCGCGACGCCCAGGCAGAATATGGCAAGCAGAAGCGTATGGATTTTCATCGACTGTTCTCTCCTCTTGGCAAATATTACATTTTCGCGTGTCTCAGCCTTGCGCGCTTCCCGGCCCAGCCACCTTCTGCAACACCGGAATCCGTTTCTCCACCGGCGGCAGGGCGGGGAATTCCATGTGCGGCTCGGTTTGATACCAGTAGCAGCAGGAATAATAGTTGTCGGCGCGGTGATTGCCGTGCCCGTGCTCCATGGTGTGCCGCAGGTACCGGGTGAAGGTCACCGGATTGTCGGCGTGCCAGCGGTAGAGGCAGTAGCGGCCCCCGGTCCGCTCCGGCGACGACATGAACGGCGCGCCGCTGTAAAGGTGCGCGAACGGCACGGGCGTGTCGCGGCCGCCGAAATCCCACGCCCCCAGGAAATAATCCTCCGATCCGGTGCCGTTGATGATGGGCATGCTTTCATCGTCGATGAAGATCATGTCGTCACCGGAGTCGCAGCGGGGTCGCCGGAGGTTTTTGCGCGCTTTGTTCGGCCTGGGCGGGGCGGCCACCACTC
>JACQDG010000446.1 GCA_016201185.1 Acidobacteriota bacterium
CGCGTTCCACCATGGCCGTGATCGGTGTGTCCCGGGGATCCACGGCTTCGACCTTCATGCCGAAAGCCCAGGCGCGCTGGGCAATCTGGGCGCCGATGCCGCCCAGCCCGATGATCAACGCCCTCTTGCCGGTCAGCTCGATCGCGTCGAACCCCTCCGGCCGCCATTCCTCGCTGGCTCTCCGGGCAACCGCCAGGTTTATTTTGCGCGTCAGCGCCAGCAGCAGGGCGAAGGCGTGGTCGGCGATCTCAGGTCCCTGGATGATTTTCGTGTTGGTCACCGTAATATTGCTGTTCACCAGCTCGCGGAACATGTACCCTTCCACGCCGGCGCTGTAAATTTGCACCCATTGGAGTTTCCGGGCCGCTTTCACCATCTCCGGCGAAACGCCGCCCAGCACTGCGTCGGCGTCGGCAACCTTCTCCAGCGCGTCCTTGGTCGTGGCTTCGGCCAGTGCCAGGTTCGCTGAAACCGATCGCAAATCGGCCAGCTCTGTTGGACTCAGGTCAAACACCACCACCTTCTTGCTCTGGGCCGCTGCGACTGACACGAATAACACTACCGCCGCCAGGAGGCAGGCTAACCGGTTCATGATTCCCTCCGTTAAGTGAGAGACGGTACCACAGTTGAGGGCTGGGGGGCAGGGGGACTGGAATGGGGCCGGCGTTCCGACCCCACGCCTTGCTTACTTACGGCTTTGCCGCCGGCGTAGCGGCGGGAGTCTCGCTGAAAAAGCCTTCGTTGTCGTAGGTGACTTTGACGGCAGCCAGAATCTGATCCAGCTCGGCCCTCATCTTCTGGCCCTGCACGAGGCTGGCAATGCTGCTGGCCACTTCGGTATAGGGGACGACCCGGGTGCTGTCCAACTTGAAGATGTAGAATCCGGCCGGCTGGCGCACGGGAGCGGTAAACTCGCCCGGCTTCAAGCGAAAGATCGCCTCCTTCAAATCGGCGGGAATGTCCGGGGCGTTCTTTTTGATGCTGCCGATGTGGCCGCCTTTCTGGGCTGAAGAGGCATCGTCGGAGTTTTCCCGCGCGACCTTCTCGAAATCGGCGCCCTTTTTTAGCTCCTCTATCAGGGATTCGGCCTTGGCCTTGGCCTGTTCCTCGGTAAGCGGCTTCTTGGCCTGGGGATCGACGCTCGGCTGCTTGCCGGCGCTGGGCGAAAAGGCAACGTAGATGGCCTTTATCCCGGCTTCCTCATAGTCAGCCTTGTGCTCGTTGTAATACTGTTCCAGTTCCTTCTGGCTCACGCTGATCTTGCGGCTCAAGCTGTTCAAGTAGCTTTGCGCCAGAAAGTTCATGCGCAGAAACGCCAGCTGATCCTTGTAAGGATCCTGCTCGTCGAGCTTCTCCTTCTCAGCTTTCCGCGCCAGCGTCAGCAGGTCGGCATAGCTCTTGAGGAACGTCTTGTTATTCATGCGGCTGACTGCTTGCGAGAACGGGGGGGGCACACGCCCGCGGAGCTGCTGGATTCGCCCGGCCGTATACTTTTCGCCGTCGATGGTGGCCACGACCTCATCCGGGCGAACCTGCGCGGCTGGGGCGGCAGCCGAGGGGCTCGCAGCTTGGGGATTCGCCGGTGGGGTTTGGGCCTGCGGCAAGCCGACGCCCAGCACCAGGGCGGCCCCGGCCGCACCACAAATTTGCCTGAGAGACATGTAGTTCGCTTATGCTCCTGAAATTTTAGTCGCTTTCGCGATTGTACCACGCGTCAGAGGCGGCGCCGGCGCTGCCGCCGGCCGACTCAAACCTGCTATGCTAAATGAAAATGCAGGAACTCTCGGCCTCCGCCGACAAGCGTGCCGCGGCCCTGCGCTCGGTCGTGGGCGCTGTTTTCATCACGGCGCTCAAGCTGGTCACAGGCCTCGTGACCGGCAGCCTGGGCATACTTTCTGAAGCGGCCCATTCCGGCCTCGACCTGGTGGCGGCCGGGATCACCTACTTTTCGGTCCGCATTTCCGACAAGCCCGCCGACGCCAGCCACCCCTACGGTCATCAGAAATTCGAAAATTTCTCCGCCTTCCTGGAAATCGGGCTGCTGCTGGCGACCTGCGGGTGGATCGTTTACGAGGCCCTGCACCGCCTCTTCGGCCACCCGGTGAAGGTCCAGGCTCCGCTGGCGGCCTTTGGCGTCATGGCTCTTTCCATCACGGTGGACTTTCTGCGCTCTCGGGATCTGAAAAGGGCCGCGATCAAATACAACAGCCAGGCCCTGGAGGCGGATGCTTTGCATTTCTCCACCGACATCTGGTCGTCCTCCGTGGTGATCCTGGGCCTGGTGATGATCCGCGCCGGCGACCGCTTCGGCTCGCCTCAGTTGCAGATGGCCGACCCGCTAGCGGCCCTGGGCGTTGCCATGATTATCGCTGTAGTAACGGTGCGGCTGGGCAGGAGAACCGTGGCGGCGCTTCTGGATGCCGCGCCCGCCGGCCTTCCCGAGCGCATTCGCGAGACGCTGGCCGGCGTCCAGGGGGTGATGGCCATCGACCGTGTCCGCGCCCGGCACGCCGGCAACCAGTATTTCGTCGACGCCAACATCGGGGTGGAGCGGGACGCCCCGTTCGAGCACGTCAAGTCGGTCTCCGACGCCGCCCGCGCCGCCATTCTGAAGCTGCTGCCCGGGGCCGACGTCCTGATCCATAGCGAGCCCCGGAGCGCCGGCGTCGAGAACTTGTTTGAAACCGTGAAACGCCTGGCGGCCCGCCGCCGGCTGGCAGTTCACGATCTAGCCGTTTACGACACCGGACGCGGCGTGGCGCTGGGGTTCCACCTCGAAGTCGCCGACAACTTGACCCTGGAAGCAGCTCACCAGGCCGTCTCCGAGCTGGAGGCGGAGATCCAGCGCGAGGTCCCCCAGGTCACCGCCATCAACATTCACATCGAAAACGACGGGACCGCCCAGATCCACCGCAGTCCCGCCAACGTCGCCGAGCTGGCCGCCTGGCAGCAGCCCCTGATAGCCATCGCCCGGGAATTTCCTGAGGTTCTCGATTGCCACCAGGTCACCATCCTCGGCGCGGCCGACCACCCCTCCATCACTTGCCACTGCGTCTTTCGGGGTGAAATGCCCATCCAGCGGGTCCACGACATCACCTCCCGGATCGAAACCCGTTTCCGCCAGGCTTTCCCTCAGCTCTACCGGGTCACCATTCACCCCGAGCCCCACACCGAGCTCGGCCCGCCGCCTGCCGAAAGTCTATAATGGAAGGACATGCATAAGCCGCGGATTGTGCTTTATTCCCAACCTACGTGACCTCCCTGCCTCGTACTGAGAGAGTATCTCTTGGCCAAAGGCATCGAGTTCGAGGAGCTTGACGTCACGAGCGATCCGGCCGCGCTCGAGGACCTGGTGGAAGTTCACCGCAGCCGCATGACCCCCACCCTGCTCATCGGCGACCAGGTAATCATTGGCTTCGACCCCGAGCAACTGGACCAACTACTGTAAGCCGGCGTTCCTCGGCGGTTCCAGAAGCGGTTGCTATACTGAGCTTGATGGACCTCCGGCTTGTCTCCCCCTACACGGCCCGTGGAGACCAAGTCACCGCGATTGAACAGCTGGTCCGCGGCCTGGCCGACGGCGAAACCCACCAGGTCCTGCTGGGAGTCACCGGCTCGGGCAAGACCTACACCATGGCGAAGGTCATCGAGCAGGCCAGCCGGCCGACGCTGGTGCTCGCCCACAACAAGACCCTCGCCGCCCAGCTTTACAACGAGTTCCGCTCGTTTTTTCCGCACAACGCGGTGGAGTATTTCGTCAGCTACTACGACTACTACCAGCCGGAAGCTTACCTCCCCTCGAGCGACACCTACATCGAGAAAGAAGCCACCATCAACGACGAGCTCGACAAGCTGCGTCTTTCGGCCACACGCTCCCTTTTCGAGCGCCGCGATTGTGTCATCGTCGCCAGCGTCAGTTGCATCTACGGCCTGGGGTCGCCGGATGCGTATTACGGCATGCTGCTGATGCTCGAGAAGGGGCAGCGCATCTCGCGCCACCAAATTCTCGGCCGGCTGGTGGACATCCTCTACGAGCGCGCCGGCGAGGATTTCAAGCGAGGCACCTTCCGCGCGCGCGGCGACACTATCGAAGTCTTTCCTACTTACGACGACTACGCCTATCGCATTGAGTTGTGGGGAGACCAGATCGAAACCCTCGCTCAGATCGACTCCCTCACCAGCCAGGTCCGCCAGACCTATCTGCGGCTGCCGATATATCCCAAGTCGCACTACGTCATGTCGGCCGACACGCGGGAGAAGGCCATCCAAAGCATCCTGGCCGAGCTCGACTGGTGGAAGCCGCAACTGGAAAAGGAGGGGAAGTTCATCGAGGCCCAGCGCCTTTACCAGCGCACCATGTTCGACGTGGAGATGATGCGCGAGATCGGCTATTGCCACGGTATCGAGAACTACTCGCGCCATTTCTCCGGCCGGTTGCCCGGGGAAGCGCCGCCCACCCTGCTCGACTACCTGCCCCAGGACTCCCTCCTTTTTATCGACGAAAGCCACCAGACCGTGCCGCAGCTCCGCGGCATGTATCACGGCGACCGCTCCCGCAAGGAGACCTTGGTCAAGTTCGGCTTCCGGCTGCCAAGCGCTCTCGACAACCGCCCGCTCACCTTCGAGGAATTCGAACATCGAGTCAACCAGGTCATCTACGTTTCCGCCACGCCCGGCCCCTATGAGCTGACTAAATCCGCCGGGGTGGTCGTCGAGCAGTTGATCCGGCCCACCGGCCTGGTAGATCCGCAGGTCGAGGTGCGCCCCATCAAGGGACAGGTGGACGACTTGCTCCACGAGATCCGCCGCCGCGCCGCCCACAACGAGCGGGTCCTGGTGACCACGCTGACCAAGCGTATGGCCGAGGACCTCACCGAGTATTATTCAGAAGTCGGGGTGCGCTGCCGCTACTTGCACTCGGAAGTGGAAACGCTGGAGCGGGTCAAGATCCTCCGCGATCTCCGCCAGGGCGAATTCGACGTTCTCGTGGGCATCAACCTGCTGCGCGAAGGTCTGGACCTCCCCGAGGTTTCACTCGTGGCCATCCTGGACGCCGACAAGGAAGGCTTCCTCCGCTCCTCCGGTTCCCTGATCCAGACCATGGGCCGCGCGGCCCGCCACATCAACGGCCGCGCCATCCTCTACGCCGACCGCTACACAGGCGGCATGGCCCAGGCCATCGCCGAAACCAACCGCCGTCGCGCCGTGCAGACCCAGTACAACCTGGAGAATAACATCACCCCGCAGTCGATCCTCAAGCCCATCGACATGAGCCTGATCCGGGTGGCCGAGGCCGACTACGTCACCGTGCCGATCGAGGAAGAGCCGTCGCTGGATTCCCTGCCCCCGGAACAACTGGACCGCTATGTGGGGGAGCTGGAGGAGCGGATGCGCGAGGCGGCCCGCAAGTTCGAATTCGAAAAGGCCGCCCAGCTCCGCGATCGTATCAAGGCATTGAAGACTCGCGAAATAATAGGTACCATAGCAGCCGGCAACCCGCAGTAGACAGAACGCAACCTACCACTGAGTTTGCCTACTTCTGACTGTCTATTGCCCGCAAGGTGTTATGCTTCGCGTTGGCTTGATCGGCCCGGGGCGCGCCGGTCAAGCGCTGGTGCGGCTGCTACCGCCGTCGAAATATGAGCTTGGGGCGGTCCTGTCGCGCAGGTTTACCTCGGCCCGCCGCGCCACCCGCCAGATGCACTTCGGTGAGCCCACCGACGATTGCGGAACCTTTTCCTCCTGCAGCCTGATCCTGATCGCGGTGCCTGACCACGCGATTGCCGCCGTGGCCCGGAGACTGGCCGGCGCGTCTTTTTCGTTCCGCCGCAAGGTCGTCTTGCACACGAGCGGCGCACTGGACAGCACTGAGCTGGCCCCTCTGCGCGCCCGCGGCGCCGCCGTGGGCTCGATCCATCCCTTGCAGACCTTCGGCCGCCGCGTGCTTTCGCTGGCCGGCGTTCATTTTGCCGTGGAGGGCGACGAGGCGGCCTTGCGCCTGGCCCAGTCGCTCGTGACCGACTGGCATGGCAAGTTGTTGCGCATCAAGCCCGGCAGGAAAGCTTTATTCCACGCTGGCGTCAGCTTCGCCTCGCCCTTTTTTACGCCCTTAATGGAAGCTGCCGTGCGCCTGATGGGCCGCGCCGGCATTCCCCCCAAGACCGCCATCCAGGCGCTGCGCCCGTTGCTCTCAACCACCTTGGATAACTACGCTCACACCGGCCGGCAAAGCTGGACTGGCCCGCTGGCCCACGGAGATGTCGCCACGATCCGCCGTCACCTCGAGGCTCTCGACCGCGACAATCCCATGCTGGCCCGTTACTACCGCGTCTCCGCTTTGGCGGCCCTGGCGCTGTTTAGCCGCCATCACAAGCCGCAGCAAATCCTGACTGAGGGCGATCTGCTATGAGGATCCCTCGCGCCGCCGGGATCGTGCTCCTCCTGGGCTTACTCTGCTTTCTGGCCGCCAAACAG
>JACQDG010000016.1 GCA_016201185.1 Acidobacteriota bacterium
CCTTGTTGGTCTGGAGGAGCGGAGGCGCGCCGCTCGCGAGCGAATGCGTGCCCTGATGGAGCGCGGCCTGGTCGAAGTGGGTCCGATTACGTGGAAGCGCGAGGACCTTTATGAGCGCAAGTGAAGGCCCGGCCTTCATTGACACAAACATTCTGGTATATGCGCTCGAAAAGACCCCTTCCCCGCGAAAGACGCACGCCCAGACTCTGATCCTTCGGCTAACGGCAGAAGACCGCCTGCGAATCTGCACCCAGGTCCTGCAGGAGCTTTTCGTAACCCTGACCCGGAAGGGCCTCCACGCTTGCTCGCCCGATGAGGCTATTAGCTTCCTGGAGCAGCTAAGCGTCTGGCCGCTCTTCCTTATTGACTTCCCCGCCATCCACGACGCGGCGTTGCTGTCGCGCGACGCCAGCATTTCTTTCTGGGATGCCCTCATCGTTGTGGCTGCGGCGCGCAGTGGCGCAAACTCTCTGTACACCGAGGATCTCAGCCACGGAGAAAAACTTCTCGGCGTCGAAATCGTCAACCCGTTTCGCGAGGTGGTGTAGAATGGGACAACGGCTGCGCTGCGCGGGAGAGCAAGCGACATGATGCCCTACGACGAATTCCGGCTGGCCGTGACGCGGCGCCACTTTTTTGCCCGCACCTCGACCGGCATCGGCGTCGCGGCCCTGGCTTCGCTGCTCAATCCGAGGCTGTTTGCCTCCGGCCCGGCCATCAATCCCAAGACCGGCGGCCTGGCGGACCTTCCGCATTTCCCGCCGAAGGCCAAGCACGTGATCTTTTTGCACCAATCGGGCGGGCCGGCGCAGATGGATCTGTTCGACCACAAGCCGAAGCTCGAGAAGCTGCGGGGCACCGACCTGCCCGACTCGGTTCGCATGGGGCAGCGCATCACCGGCATGACTTCCGGCCAGAGCTCGCTTCCGGTAGCCAACTCCATCTTTAAGTTCAGCCAGCACGGGGAGTCCGGGGCGTGGCTAAGCGAGCTGCTGCCGTACATGGGAAAGATCGTCGACGACATCGCCATCATCAAGACGGTCAACACGGATGCCATCAACCACGACCCGGCCATCACCTTCATCCAGAGCGGCAGCCAGCAGCCGGGCCGGCCCAGCATGGGCGCCTGGGTCAGCTACGGGCTGGGCAGCGAGAACCAGAACCTGCCCGCTTTTGTTGTGATGGTCTCGCAGCAGAGCGGCATCAACATCGACCAGCCGCTGTTCTCCCGCCTGTGGGGCAACGGCTTCTTGCCTTCCAATCACCAGGGCGTCAAGTTCCGCTCGGGAGGCGATCCGGTCCTTTACTTGTCCGACCCTCCGGGCATCGACCGCAACACGCGACGGCAGATGCTCGACAGCCTGGCCCGGTTGAATCACCGGCAGGCGGAAAACTACGGCGATCCGGAGATCGAGACGCGCATCTCCCAGTTCGAGATGGCGTACCGCATGCAGTCCTCGGTGCCCGAGTTGGTGGACTTTTCCAAGGAGCCGGAGCATATTATTGAGATGTACGGCCCGGAGGCCCGCAAGCCCGGAACCTATGCCTCCCAATGCCTGCTGGCGCGGCGGCTGGTGGAGCGCGGCGTGCGTTTCATCCAGCTTTACAAGCGCGGCTGGGACCAGCACAACGACCTGCCGCGCGACCTGGCCCTGCAGTCGAAAAGCGTGGACCAGCCCTCGGCGGCCCTGATCATGGACCTGAAGCAGCGGGGCCTGCTGGATGAGACCCTGGTTGTGTGGGGCGGGGAATTCGGCCGCACCGTCTACTGCCAGGGCAAGCTGATGGAGACCAACTACGGTCGGGACCACCACCCGCGCTGCTTCACCATGTGGATGGCCGGCGGCGGCGTCCAGCCCGGCATCACCGTGGGCGAGACCGACGACTATTGCTACAACATAGTGGCCGACCCGGTTCACGTCCACGACTTGCAGGCCACCATCCTCCACTGCCTGGGAGTGGACCACACGCGGCTGACTTACAAGTTTCAGGGCCGGCACTTCCGGCTCACCGACGTGCACGGCAACGTGGTGAAGAAACTGCTGGTTTGAAGCCCACCTGGTAATCCTAGTACGTTTTACCGGCTTGCCGCCGGCTTGATTTTGCGGTGCGCCGGTGTATCCTTAGCTACTGTGATCCCCCCGGTCCAAACGCTGGCCCAACTGTTTCTACACGCTGCAGCCTACGACAAGCCGGACCACTTGCTGGTTAAAGAAGGGGATACCTATACCTCCCTCTCCTCGAACGAATTCCATCGCCGGGTGGCGCGGTTGCACCTGGAGCTGCGACGTCTGGGTCTGCGGCGGGGTGAGCGCTGCGCCCTGGTTACGGAGAACCGCTGGGAAGGGACGGTGGCCAACTTTGCCATGATGACTGCCGGGCTTGTCAGCGTCCCCCTGGATCCCACGCTTGCCGGCGAAGGAGCGCACTCCCTTTTGGAGAGATCTGGCGCGCGCGCTATTTTTGTGGCCACCCTCGCCCAGCAGGAGAAAATCGACGCCGTCTGGAAGCGGTTGCCATCCCTTGACTTGGTCATTGTGTACGAGGGGGAATCCCGAGGACCGCTCAGCAGGGTGTTTGGGCTCTCCCAGCTGATTGGCTGCGGAAGTGTCGACTACATGGAGCGCCAGGAGTTTCAAGCATCGTTGGAGGCTGTGCGACCTGACGACCCGGCCTGCATTCTTTATGCCTCCGACGCGACGGGAGCCCCTGAGAGCACCGTGTTGACGCATGCCGACCTGGTAAGCAACGTAGTGGAAAACGACCTCGATATTCGCTCCGACGACGTGGCTCTCTGCTTTCTGCCTGTCTTTCATCCCTATGAGCGAACGTTAGAGTACAGCCTCTACCTGCACGGCGCCGGCGTGGCCTATCTCGGCGAGAGGGAGGCTCTGCCGTCGAGCCTCCGGCAGGTGAAACCCACGTTGATAGCGGCGGTCCCGGAGCTGCTTGAGAAGATCTGTGATTGCATGATGGAGGGCCATGACGAGTCCTCGTCCCAGAAATGGAAACTTGCTCAGTGGGCGCTTCAAGTCGGTCTGCAAACCTCCGCCTATCGGCCGGAAAAACGGCCCATGCCGCTGGCGTGGAAGATTAAGCTCCTCCTCGCCGAACACCTCGTGCTTTCCAGATTGCGAGCGCAAGTGGGCGGAAGCATCCGCCAGGTCCTGTGTAGCGGCGCGCCGCTGGACCGCGACCTGGCGCGGTTCTTTTACGCCGCTGGTGTGCCCACGCTGGAACTCTATGGCCGGAACGAAAGCTATTTCGCGCTCGCCGTCAAGAGGTCCGCAGCGGCCGGCGCCAAGGACGCAATCTTGCCCGAAGGAGGTCTGCAGCTCCCACTGCCCTTCCTGAACCATTCTGCCGGTACTGAAACCATTGGACCACGGCTGGTCGAAGTCGGCCCCCAGATGGAACTTCCCTTCTCGTGGGCTTCTGGGAGCACTGAGCCCCTCGATCCGAGCGCTTTGTCCATCGGCGAGCGCGACGGGAGCGGGCGCGCCCGGCGCGCGGTTCACGCGGTTCTTGCGGACATACCCTCCAACGGGGCACTGACGGGCATCCAGGGATATCTGCCGTTGCTCCCGCTTGTTTCGGGCAACTTCTTGAAGGGCTGCGCACGAGGGATTCGGAAATCCACCCGCTATCTTGCTGCCGCGACAAAGGACACGGTGGTCTTCTTCCGCGGCCGGATCGTACCCCTTGCGGTTGCCGGCCTAAAGCGTGCCCGGCGGGTCGTCAGGGCGATATTTGTGCGCTTACAACCCCTTAAACGCGTTCCGGCTGCCGCCCAGCGCCGGTTGAGGGAAATAATTCAGATCCCGGCGCGCCGCGGTCTGGCTGTGGAGGGTCCCAAGAGCTCTTCCGACAGTGGGGACCTCGAAAGCCCGGACTCTTACAGTGCCCGACAAAACAGGAGCTTCCCCCAGGTTGCCGCGCAGGCAAACAAGGCCGGATTGGAGGCCAAGGTTGTGGTACCGTCAGTCATCCATCTGCTCCAGAGCCCAGCCCGGCACCGGCTTGGGGGTGCGGCTGATAGCGGATTGACGCAGGCGCAAAAGGTTCCCGGCGCCCGACGAGGCAGGGGCGCGAAGCGGGCGGGCGAGCGGACCCGAAACTGGCTGACCCGCACGGAGGGCGAACGGCTGCTCGAATCACCGGACCCATCGACCCTGAAGGGTAAGCGAGACTGTGCGCTGCTGGCCGTCATGATTGGGTGCGGCCTGACCTCCGAAGAAGCGGCGGCTCTCACTTTTGAGCATATCCGACAATCTCAAGGCCGTTGGATGTTCGTGAACCTGGCGGTTAAAGGCGGCCCCGGCCGGATCCTGGCAGTACCTTCCTGGGCGAAGGAAGCTTTGGATGTGTGGACCAGAGCTTTGGGGCTGGATAGCGGCCCGGTGTTCCGTCCAGTCGATAGGGCCCGCATCACCAAGGCGGGCATAACACCGCGATCGATTCTTGCAACCGTAAGAGCTTACGCAAGGAAGGTCAACGTGGATATCAAAGGCATCCTTCGATGAAAGCAGCGCCATTCACCCATTCGGATTTCTCAAAGTACCGCAGCAAAAGTAGCGCCGGCTTCTAGTCCACCAGCACGGGGCAGGTCATGCAGTGAGCGCCGCCATTGCCAATAAACAGCTCCTCGCAAGGAAAGGCATCTAAGCGCCAGCCGACGGCCTTCATCTCCGAGGCGACGCGGACGGCCTGTTCGAAACCGATCGCCAGGCGGGAGCGGCGCGTGACGACGACATTCAGGTGCCCCCCGATGCGCTCCTCGTAGGTGATGGGGATGAACTCGAAGCCCCGCTTATCCAGGAACTCCAGGAACATGACCCAGCGCGGCTCGGCGCGCCCGGCTTCGAAAAGGCGGCAGGGAAAAACCTCGAAGACGTCCTTATAGATCAGGCAAAGCTTCTCGTCCAGGACCATAAAGATTCCGTCGATGTGGATGTGGCCGAAGGGCAGCGGGACTTCCAGGAAATACTTCACGTCCTTGCCGAGGATCAGCTCGCGCAACGCGCGCAGGCCAACCTCGTTGGCCCGGTCGCAGAGAGAGGCGACGGCGGTGTCCTCGCCGACCATGGTTACGCCGCCACCCTCCAGGTATCCGGGCGACTCGATGCCCCCGAGCACCGGGATGCCGAGACGCTCGAAGGCGCGTCCCATCACCCACTGGTCCCACCAGCGCCCGCGTAAATAGGGGCTCATCAGGACGGCGCCGCGCCGGAACACGGCCGCCAGGTCGCGGCTGTAGGTAATATTCGGACGGAGATCGATGTAGGCCAGCGCATCGTCGTCGCGCGCCAGCACCTCGCGCAGCAGCAGGGTTTCGACGCCGTGCTGCTGGAACAGGCACAGCATGGCGTTGTAGTCCGCCAAGAAGGCGTCGCGGACGACCGGCCGCTTGAAGTGGAACTCCTTCAGCGTGCGCTCGGTCACCCTCTCCAGTTCGCGGCCGGGCCGGTGCATGAGCACGCGCTTCAGGTCACCGTAGGCCGATTTCACGCCGAAGCCGCTCATGCCAGATCCTTTCCCCCCAACCAGCGGTAGACGGGTACGCCGGTGGCGGTAAGCGCCACGCCGATCAGGGTGTCGCCCGGCCGGTAATAGAGGGCGCTCAACAGGAAAAGGGCCATGACAGCAATATAGACCAGCGGAATGAAAGGATAGCCCGGGGCGTGATAGGCATCCGGGCTTCGAGAAGAGCGCTTCCGAAGCTTGAAGATGGCGGCAACCATAAGAATATTCGTAGCCTGAAGGGGCACCACAAAGAAATTGACGATGCGGCTGAAGGAGCCGAAAAAAAGAAGCGCTGCGCTGGACATGAGAACCGAGAACACGATGGAGCCCGCGGGCACGGCAGTCCGGGAAGAGACCAGAGAAAGGGCCCGCAGATAGGGCTGCAGGCCGTGGCTGGCGGCGGTGAGATCGCGGTAGCGGGAAGCGGCGGCATAGACGAGACGGGGAAAGGTCATGACCAGGCCTCCCAGCGCGCCGAAGATCGAGATCATGATCAGGCCGGTGATGAAGTTGCCGCCGGTGGGGCCGAAGACCTGCTGTGCAACCCGGGAGGCGACCAGCGACGGCGCCTCGCGCATGGCCTCCAGCGGCTCAACCCGGAGATAGGCGAAGTTGACCAGCAAATAAATGAGAGTGACGGCGCCCACGCCCAGATAAAGGCCGGCAGAGAGATTTTTCCGCGGGTTGACCACCTCGCCGGCCACGTGGGAAACGTCGATCCAGCCATCGTAAGTGAACATGACGGCTCCTAACCCCAGGCCGACCAGCTTGATGAAGGAAAACAAGCCACCAAGACTGCCGGCCTCTGCGGAAGCGTGGCCTGCCTGGCCCCCAGCGGGCGGATCGACGAGCAGCAGCGTCCCGAAGACGAGGGCCAGCAAGGCGACAATCTTCACGGCGGTGAGCAGGACCTGAGTCCAGCCGCCCCACTGAACGCCAAGCAGGTTAATCCCGGCAAACACGGCTATCGCCGCTACGCCCCAGACCGGCGGGCGCCACCCGGAACGGACGCCGAGGAATTCGGCGAAGTAGGTGCCGAAGACAATCGCCACGCCAGCCACCGAGCCCGGCCCGCTCACCCACATCTCCATCCAGATTTTCAAGAATGCCCAGAACGGCCCGAATCCCTCTCGGATGATGTGGAAGCTGGCGCCGGACTGCGGCAGCAGGCTGCTCAGCTCGGCCAGGGTCAGCGCTCCGCACAAGATGATCAGCCCGGACAGGCCCCAGAAAAAATAGACCTGCCAGGGGGCCCTGGCCACGGCAGCCAGCTCGCCCGGGGTGAAAAAAATGCCCGAGCCGAGCATGTCGCCTACCACCAGCGAAGCGACAGCCGAGAATCCAAGCTGGCGTCGCAGCGCTTCCGCCGAGGGGTTTGTTTTCACGGACCATCAGCGTACTCCAGGCTTCAGGGCGATGCAATCCCCTGCCGCTGACCGAGACGGTCCACTACTTGCTTTCTGCCCGCCCATTGCGTTTTCATGGATACATGAAACTCTCTTGTCGCTTATCCTTGTTTCTTATGGCGCTGCTCGCTGCGCTTTCATTGACCCCTGCCGTTCCCGGGGCGGAAAAATCCGCCGGCAAGGGAGAATATTTCGTTTACATCGGCACCTACACCGGCGAGAAAAGCAAGGGCATTTACGCCTTCCGCTTCGATGCCGCCAAGGGTCAGGCCACGCCGCTCGGACTGGTCGCGGAGGAGTCGAATCCCTCCTTCCTCGCCGTCCACCCCAACCGCCGGTTCCTTTACGCGGTGAGCGAGATCGGTGACTACCAGGGGAAGAAAAGCGGCGCCGTCAGCGCCTTCGCCATCGACCCGGCGAGCGGCAAGCTGACTTTCTTGAACAAGGTTCCCTCGCGCGGCGACGGCCCCTGCCACCTGAGCGTGGACAAATCGGGCAAGTGCGTGCTGGTGGCGAACTACGGCGGCGGCAGCGTGGCGGCGTTGCCGGTGAAGGAAGACGGAAGGCTGGGCGAAGCCTCGGCCTTCGTGCAGCACACCGGCTCGAGCGTGAACCCCCAGCGGCAGGAGGGGCCGCACGCCCACTCGATCAACGTTTCGCTCGACAACCGCTTTGCCGTGGCGGCAGACCTGGGCCTGGACGAGGTGCTGGTCTACCATCTGGACCCGGTGAAGGGGTCCCTCACCCCCAACGATCCTCCCTTCGCAAAGGTAAATCCGGGAGCCGGCCCGCGGCACTTTGCCTTTCATCCGGGCGGCCGTTTCGCTTATGTCATTAATGAGATACAGTCCACGGTGACCGCCTTCGCCTACGACGCCTCCCGCGGGACTCTGAAGGAACTGCAGACCATCTCCACGTTGCCGGCGGGCTTTAAGGGCGAGAGCTACACGGCGGAGGTGCAGGTGCACCCCTCGGGGCGATTTCTCTACGGATCGAACCGGGGCCACGACAGCATCGCCGTCTTTGCCATCGATCCCGCCCAAGGCACGCTTACCGCCCTCGAGCAGGTCTCCACGCAGGGCAAGACGCCGCGCAACTTCGGCATCGACCCGACCGGCTCATATTTGTTCGCCGCGGACCAGGGCTCCGACAAGATCGTCCTTTTTCGCATCGACCCGAAAACGGGCCGTCTGACGCCGACCGGCCAGACGCTCGAGGCGCCTTCGCCGGTCTGCGTGAAGTTTGTAGCGGTGAAATAGAACCTACGGCTCGATCCAACCGCCCAGAGGCTGGAACCGCGCGTCCTTCAGTTCGCAGAGGAAGCCGGCGCGCTGCGCGTGGTGGTTGGTCTGGGAGAAAGTCACCGGCGGCAGGATTCCGCCGCTCGGCCAGTTCCGGATGGTTTCCATCGAGTTGAGGAAACTCTCGCGCGTGAGGTTTCTGCCGGCGCGGTCGAGTCCTTCGATCACCAGCTTGGCGAACACATAGCCGTAGAGCGAGTAGCGGTTGAGAGGGTGCTTCGGGTGATACTGCTCCATCAGGCGCCGGTACTCGGCAACGCCCGGCTCGATTGAAAAGTTGGGGTCCGGGTAGTAGCAAAAGCCGATGGTCCCCTCGGCGTATCCGCCGGCGACATTGAGGTACTGTTCGTCGGTCAGCGGGCCGACCGAGACCATGCGCACGTCGCGCCAAGCGAGTTTGGCTTTCGCCTCCATCACGCGCTTCGCCTGCGGCGGGTAGAGCGCCATGACGACGGCATCCGCCGCGGCTTCTTTCAAAGTCTGCAACTGCGGGGTGAGATCAGCGGGGCTGGGTACGCCCACCGATTGCGCACCGGCAACGGTGTA
>JACQDG010000460.1 GCA_016201185.1 Acidobacteriota bacterium
TCTTCAAACAGCGCAGGATGATCCGCTGCATCTCGCGCGGCACGACCTCGCTCGGCGGCGGCGGTTCGTCGCGAAGGATCGCCGACAGCGTCGAGAGCGTTGACTCGCGATGAAACGCGCGCCGGCCGGTCGCCATCTCGTAGAGCACCGCGCCGAAGGCAAAAATGTCCGTGCGCGCGTCGGTCGGTCTTCCCTCCAACTGCTCGGGGGCCATGTATTGCAAGGTGCCGAGAATCGTTCCCTTCTCGGTCAGGCCATCGGACACGGTTGGCAGGGCGGAAAGTGCGGGGTGTCCGCTCCCTGACGGTCGCGGCTCGGAAAGCTTGGCCAGGCCGAAGTCGAGCAGCTTCACGCCGGACTTGGTCACCATGATGTTGCCTGGCTTCAGGTCGCGGTGCGTGATGCCCTTGCGGTGGGCCGCGTCGAGGGCTTCGGCGATCTGGACCGCCAGCCGCATCGCCTCTTCGAGCGGCAGCGGGCCTTTGAGCGGCCGCCCCTCGACGTACTCCATGACCAGATAGCCCTGGCCCTCGTGGCTGCCGACGTCGTAGAGAGTGCAGATGTGCGGGTGATTCAAGGCGGAGATGGCCCGGGCTTCGCGCTCGAAACGCTCCGAGTGCGGGCCTTTGAGGATCTTGATGGCGACGGTGCGGTCGAGCCGGGTGTCCTTGGCGCGGTAAACCTCGCCCATACCGCCCGCGCCAATGGGGGCGAGGATCTCGTAGGGACCGAGACGGGTGGCGGGGGCCAGGGGCAAGATGCCCTCCTAATGGCTTCTTAGTATACATCCGGTGTAGCCCGCGCTGCGGACTAGCGCAGGCAAGTCCCTAAGATCGTACTTTGATCAGGGTCTTCCTGGGCCTGGGGAATGCCCCAGCCATGTCAATAGGCCTGCGAAAACGCGGTCGAAATGTCCAGGAGGCAGCGTTCCCAGTCGATGCAAGGCTCGCGCGATCGGGAACGTTGTAGCCCCTTGGACCAGAAATGCGCCCGGCTTGAGAAAGGGAACCGAGACGCCGATCTCGAAGGCAGAGCCACGCAAGGCCGTCGTATGGGGGATCACAGTGATCAGCGCACGATCACGATCACCAAACGCCACGCTGACAACCAACGCTGGGCGGACCTTTCCGGCGAGACCGAAGTCGATAAGCCACACTTCACCGCGTGTGGGGTGCATCTTCCTCTTTGTCTAACACCGCAAAAAGCTCATCGGAGGCGTGGGCGATTTCGGCGTCCTCCAATGAACCGGAATCTAGGGGCAAAGAGCGCCGAAGCACCTGGGTAGCAAAATCGCGCTTCTCTTCGTCTGGCCGCGGACCTCGAATTCGCCGCCGTAGGTGGCCGGGAACCACAGGCCTTCTTCCACGCGCTGGTAAGAAAGCTTGAAGCCCAAATGCTTCACGTTGGTGCCCAGGAGGGTTTTGACCCAGAAGGGGAAGCCCCGGGCGAGACGCGTGGTGATCAGCACCGGTTGATACTCCAGGCGGTCGACGAGGACCTCGCCGGCCCAAGGCATGTCCCCATCCTCGCCTTCCCAACCCCTGGTCGGTGTGAAAGTGATCCGATAAACCTCGCGGTCGCGGTAGTTGTCGATCCCTTCCAGCTTGAAGGCGTAGTTCTTCTGGTGCTTGCCGGTGAGAGGAAACAGGTCGGCGGCGAGGCCGTCCCTGGAGTGCTTGTCGCTGGTGAGGTCTTCGGCCAGGTCGGAGATCAAGTCGCCGTCGATGTCGATGTCTTTGTATTCGTAATGGGGCTTTTGGTATGCGACGATTTCACCTTTGCGCTCGTATTTTCCTAGAAAACTCGTAAGGGTCTTCTTGGTACCCTCGGGAGTGGGGGCCACCGTGTAATCGCTTCCTTCCTCCCGGACAAACTTGCCATTGGGGCGGCGGAAGCGGATGAGGACGTTCTGGTTGTAGACAAAGGCGGAGCGCATCTGGACGGCCCGCTCCTGGTTGGCGGCGAGCTTAGCCATGATTTCGGCGGCGGACTCCGGGGGCGGGACCTGGGCAGGGAGGCAGGCCAGAGAAGCGGCCACGAAGAGGAGGCTATTCCTGGTCACAGTCAGGCGCCTCTTTGTCGCCCGTCACCACGATGCACTCGCCCATCCTCTTGGGGTCTACCAGCCAGCGGGCCAGCAACTGCTCGGTCACTTGAATCTCGACCAGGGTGGCCTCCTCCCGCTCGCGCGTGGCAACGAGGAGGTGGATGTCTCGCCCGGCAGGGCGAGCAAAGATGGAGGTTGTCTCCGAATCGCGGCGGGAATGAACCCGGACCAGCGGCTGCCAGCCGGGTCCCACCTCGCGAAGGAGGGCCTGAAAGTCGGCCAGGTCAGCATCGCCCGGGGCGGGCAGGTTCTCGAAAACGGCCAGATTCAACTGGCGTGCGCCGTAAGGACGGGCCACCTTCACAAAGGCTTTGGTCAGGCCGAGCAACGGGATTCGGACCCGATTGGTCCCGTAATGCGACTCGATGCTCTTCACCAGCGCGTTGAAATCCCGATCCGCGGCAAAGGCGGCGACACTGAGGAAAAGGAAAAACAGGGCAGCCGAGCGAGGCGGTCTCACGGCTTTCCTCCGCCTCACTTTGGCTCGGCCTTTTTCGGTTTGGCGGAACGGTCCAGGTCCATCTTCGGCACGCCGAAATGGCCGCCCAGATCGGTCAGTTGGTCGAGATCAATAGGCCCGTCGATGTTCACCAGAGTTAATTCTTTCGGCTCGGCCGCGACGATCGTCAGGCCGACGATTCCGTTGCTATCGCTCTTGATGTAGACCTCGGCGTTATCGCCCTGCCGCTTGCTGCGAACGCCGACAATGCGGGACCAGCCGGGGGCCTTCAGTTGCGAGCGGACCGCTTCGACGTCGGCTTCGGAGTATTCGCCTTCCTTCGAAAACTCGAAACTCTTGACGTAGATGCCTTTCAACCCGGCGATGAGCTTTTTGACCTTTGCCGAATCGGGATCGTCGCCGGAGAGGAATTTCCCGGCCAGCTTCAGCATGGAGCTGTCGAGGGTGACGTCGACGCTCTCGACCGCCTTGGCGGCCAACTTGTCGAGGCTGGCTGGGAACTTAATCTCCTGCGCAAAAAAAGGCACAGAACCGATTAGAAAATAAGCAATTAGACGTTTCATTGATCCTCCTTTGCCCGCTCCCTCACGGTGGCCGCTTTCGAGGAGTGCAAGGCATCAACCTTAGCCTGGGCAACCTGGAGCTTGGCGCCGGCGATACGCAGTGCCAGAATGACTTGCTGCCGGGCCTGTTCCCCCTCTGCGCGTACTTGCCGCTCCCGCCGATACTGGAACCCGAATACCGCAACCAGGCACAGGACCGCCGCGCCGGCCCAGCGCAGCTTCGGGGCGCGGAGGGGCAGACGCAGGGTTTCCCATAATGCCCTCCGGCGGCTGACCTTGGGTCTTGGAGAGGCCACGCGGGCCAGGACCCGGGCCGTGAAATCGGCCGCAGGCTCCTCCCGCCGCAAGGCCTCTCGGAGTGCATCGTCGAGTCGGCTCATAAGTTCACTTCTCCCAGATAGCGGGCGGCCTTTTCGCGCAGCAGCGCGAGGGCCCGCTGTAATTGGCTCTTCACGGTGCCAAGCGGCATGTCGAGCGCGCGAGCGATTTCTTCGAGCTCCATGCCTTCCTCGTAGCGCAGCACCACGACCAAGCGCGGCCGGGGCGGCAAGGTGGCTACCAGCCGGCGCAACCTGGCGGCCAGCATTATGTCGCCGGCCGGGGCCGCGGCCACCGGCTCCGGGGCCTGCTCCAGGCTGACCTCCACCCGGTGTCCCCAGCGCCGGGAGTAATCAATGCACCGGTGGCTGGTGACCCTCCGGAGCCAATGGACCAGGTGGGCCGGGGACTTGATGCCGGCCAGATTTTCGTAGAGCTGGAGGAAAACTTCCTGCGCCAGCTCTTCGGCGAGCGGCCGGTCGTGCAGATAGCGGAGAGCGATGCTGAACACCATGGTCTGATGCCGGCGGACGACATCCGCAAAGGCCGATGGGTCGAACTCCATCGGTTCCGCCGGGTTCTGCTCTGCCGTGACCGTGGCCGGCTCCGTCACTCCCGATCCTCACCGCCTCACCCATTAAATACGAAGCGGGGCAATCCGGAGACGCATTTTTTTCGTGAGGGTCAAGTTTTTCCAATACCCGCCGATAAACCCAATGGTCTGAGCAGTCATAGAGGAGCCATGATGAAAAGCCTCTTCCTTTTGGGTCTGCTTTGTTTTCTTCCGGTTACCGGGATGGGGCAACGCCTGGAAGAGCTGCGCGACCAGGTGCGCGCGTTGGAGCTGCTGGAGCGTCGTCCTGATATCATGTCAGAAGAGCTGGTCAATCGCCGGGCACAGGCGTTGAAGTCGCACACCCTGCTGAGGCGCATGGCAATGATGGCTCGGGCGTGGAATGACCTGGTGGCCGATCTCGGGCAAGGCAAGGTCAACGTCAAGAAGTTCGGGAAGGTCAAACGCGCCTGGCGCGAGCTGGAGAAGACGGAAGGGTGGTCGCACTAAGCCCCTCTTGCCGCACCGTACCCTTGCTACGCCGCACCGTGATCGGAGATGCCGCTGATCTTGCGGGGCCAGGGGAAAAGCTATACCTTTGAACCGTGAGGTTCCCCAGGGCCAGCGGAATCCTGTTGCACCCCACTTCCCTTCCCGGACGATTCGGCATTGGAGATTTAGGTCTTGAGGCATACCGATTCGCGGATTTTCTGGCCGGCGCCGGCCAGCAGATCTGGCAGGTGCTGCCGCTGGGGCCGACCGGCTACGGCGATTCCCCTTATCAGTGCTTCTCCGCGTTTGCGGGCAACCCGCTGCTGGTGAGCCTGGAGAAGCTGGCCGAGCAGGGCTATTTATGGACAGCGGACCTGGGAGCCGCGCCTTCCCTTCCGGAAGAGGAAGTCGATTTCGGACAGGTGATCCCGTTCCGCCTTTCGCTGCTCCAAAAGTCGTTCCGGAACTTCAAGGAGCGGGCCTCGAGGACCGAGGTCGAGGAGTTCGAGACGTTTTGCCAGTCGAGCGCCCGGTGGCTGTCGGATCATGCGCTTTTCATGGCGTTGAAGGATGCCCACGGCCTAACCGTCTGGAACACCTGGGGCGAGGGTATCTGGGACCGGCGGCCTGCGGCGGTGGCGCAGTGGAGCGCCAAACTGGCCGATGAGATCGAGCCTTTCGCGCCGCGCTCTCGGTGGTGGACATTGTCCGGCTGGACCACTTTCGGGGTTTCGAGGCTTACTGGGAAGTTCCGGCGAGCGAGAAGACAGCGATGCACGGCCGATGGGTGGAAGGACCAGGGGCCAAGCTGTTTGAGGCGGTCCAGCAGGCGCTGGGCGAGCTGCCCATCGTGGCGGAGAACCTGGGGGTGATTACGCCGGAGGTGGAGGCAATCCGGAACCAGTTCGGCTTCCCCGGCATGAGCATCCTGCAGTTCGCCTTCGGCAAGGATCCGCAGGCGCCGAGCTTCCGCCCGCACAACTATCCCCGGGAGTGCGTGGCTTACACCGGCACCCACGACAACGACACGACTCTGGGATGGTGGACGAGCACGGGCGCCGGTGACAGCACGCGGACGGCGGAAGACATCCGGAAGGAAAGAGAATTTACCCTGAAATACCTGGGCACGGACGGGACGGAGATCAACTGGGTGTTCATCCGGACGGTGATGGCCTCGGTGGCCGACACGGTAATGATCCCGCTGCAGGACGTTTTGGGGCTGGGGAGCAAGGCGCGGATGAACCTGCCGGCCACGTCCAATCACAACTGGCGCTGGCGATACAGGCGTGAGATGCTGACAACCGAAATACGCGACCGGCTCAAGGAACTGACGGTGATTTACGACCGGGAGTGAGGGCCCTCGAATGGAAAAGCCTCGATTGAGCTTTTGGCAAATCTGGAACATGAGCTTCGGCTTTCTGGGCATCCAGTTCGGGTGGGGCCTGCAGATGGCCAACATGAGCGCCATTTACGAATACCTGGGGGCGGAGGCCAGCGACATCCCGATCCTGTGGCTGGCGGCGCCGCTGACCGGGCTGATCGTGCAGCCGATCATCGGCCACATGAGCGACCGGACCTGGGGACGGCTGGGGAGGCGGCGGCCCTACTTTCTGATAGGAGCAATACTCAGTTCCGGCACGCTGATCCTGATGCCGCAGTCCTCGGCGCTGTGGATGGCGGCGGGACTGCTGTGGATTCTCGACGCCTCGATCAACATCAGCATGGAGCCGTTTCGGGCTTTCGTAGCCGACCTGCTGCCGGAGGAGCAGCGGACGC
The DNA here is from genome assembly GCA_016201185.1 of Acidobacteriota bacterium. Lineage (GTDB taxonomy): Bacteria > Acidobacteriota > Terriglobia > Bryobacterales > JACQDG01 > JACQDG01. The sequence continues at coordinate 6,270 of JACQDG010000460.1, forward strand.
GCGGCTTCGCCATGCAGAGCCTGTTCATCGGGTTAGGGGCAGTAATCGCCTCGGCGCTGCCGTGGATGCTGACGAATCTGTTTCACTTCGAGCCCGGGGGCGCTGCGGCAGGAACGATTCCGCTGACGGTGAGGCTTTCGTTCTACGTCGGGGCGGCGGCATTCTCAGGGGCCGTGTTGTGGACCATCCTGAGCACGAAAGAATATCCGCCGGAAGACCTGGCGGCTTTTCTGCGGGCGAAGGCGGATAAAAGCGGCCTCGCGAAGAATGCACGGGAGATTTTCCACTCCATCGGCGGAATGCCGCGGACCATGCGCCAACTGGCCTGGGTGCAGATTTGCACCTGGCTGGGGCTGTTCTGCATGTGGCTGTATTTTCCGGTGGCGGTGGCGCGGAACGTGTTCGGGGCGCCGGACCAGACCTCGCCCATTTACAAGGAAGGTGTGGAGTGGGCCGGGATTTGCTTCGCTATGTACTCGGCGGTGTGTTTTGTGTTCTCCTTCTTGCTTCCGGCGGTGGCTCGGGCGGCCGGCCGCAAGATGACCCACAGCATCTGCCTGCTCGCCGGGGCGGCGGGGCTATTATCAGTCGCAATAATACATAACAAGTTCTTGCTGCTGCTTTCGATGACCGGCGTGGGAATCGCCTGGGCAAGCATCCTGGCCATGCCCTACGCGGTGCTGGCCGGCTCGTTGCCGGCGGAGAAGACCGGCGTCTACATGGGCATCTTCAATTTCTTCATCGTGATCCCGGAGATTGCAGCGTCGCTGGGCTTCGGGTGGGTGATGGCGCACTTGCTCGACAATAACAGGCTGGCCGCGGTGGTGGCCGGCGGAGTTTTTCTGACCCTGGCTGCTTTGCTGATGCAGCGGGTTGAAGAGGCTACGGCTGCTGCGCCGAGCCGGGCCCGGGCGCTGGCGGCGGAGCCGAAGGCGGGCTGACCATGCGGCGGCGGTGGTGGCTGCTCGTGCTGGCGCCAGCAACCTTGTGTGCCGCGGCGCCCGAAGTATTGAAGGTCGAGCCGCCGAACTGGTGGGTGGGCCACTCCATCAACCCTGTGCGGGTGATGATCCGGGGAAAATATCTTAGCGGCGCGCGAGCGAGGGCCGGTTGCGCGGGCGCAAAGATCAGCCGGAGCCGGGTGAGCGAAGCCGGCACTTATCTGTTCCTGGACATAGCCATTAATCGGAAAGCCGCGCCGGGGCCGTGTCCGATCCAGATCCAGAACGAGGAAGGCGCGGCAAGCGCGCCGTTCGACATTCTCCTGCCCCTCGATCGCAACGGCCGTTTTCAGGGCTTTTCGCCTGACGACGTCGTTTACCTGATCATGCCGGACCGTTTCGCAAACGGCGATCCCTCGAACGACGATCCGCCGGTTTCGCGAGGCCTGTGGAACCGGCAGAAAGGCCGCTACTATCACGGCGGCGACCTGCAAGGTATCATCAATCACCTGCCATATCTCAAGGACTTGGGGATCACGGCTATATGGCTGAACCCGGTCTACGACAACGTGAACCACCTCAATGAGCGTGAAACCTACAACAACAAAGCGATCACGGACTATCATGGCTACGGCGCGGTGGACTTCTACGCCGTCGACGAGCACCTGGGCGACGTAGCGAAATTCCGCGAGCTCATGGAAGCAGCGCACCGGGTGGGTATTAAAGTGCTTCAGGACCAGGTCGCGAACCACACGGGGCCCTATCATGTCTGGGTGAACGACCCGCCTACGCCGACCTGGTTCAACGGAACGGAGGCGAAGCATCTCGCCAATACCTGGCAGACCTGGACGCTCATGGACCCGCATGCCACGGCCGAGATGCAGCGGGCGACGCTCGAGGGATGGTTCATCAATATCCTGCCGGACCTGAACCAGAACGACGAAGAAGCGGCGCGCTACCTCATCCAGAACACGCTGTGGTGGGTCGGGATCACCGGGCTCGACGGCATCCGGCAGGACACACTGCCTTATGTCCCGCGGCGGTTCTGGCGAGACTGGATGGCGGCGATCAAGCGCGAGCATCCCCGGCTGACAGTGGTGGGCGAAGTGTTTGACGGGGACCCGGCGCTGGTTTCGTTCTTCCAGGGCGGGAGGGCGCAGTTCGACGGGATTGATACGGGGGTGGACACGCTTTTCGACTTCCCGCTGTTCTTCGCCCTGCGGCGGGCGTTTGCCGGGGGGAAGCCGGTGCGGGATGTCGCGGCGATGCTGAGCCACGACCGGCTTTACCCGAACCCGAAAATGCTGGTGACGTTTTTGGGTCTGCACGATGTCCAGCGCTTTATGAACGAGCCCGGAGCGACGGTTGACGGGCTGAAGCTGGCGTTCACGTTTCTGCTCACCGCGCGGGGCATTCCGATGATCTATTACGGCGACGAGATCGCCATGCCTGGCGGGGGCGATCCCGACAACCGACGCGATTTTCCCGGCGGCTGGAGGGAAGATCCGCGCAATGCCTTCGAGGCCTCGGGGCGCACCGCCGGCGAGCAGGCCGTCTTCGATCACGTGCGGAAGCTGACCCGGCTGCGGGCGCGGCTGGAGCCGTTGCGGCGCGGATCGATGGTGAATCTGGCGGCGGGCGAGCAGACTTATGCTTATGCCCGGGTGACGGAGGGGAGTTCGGTCGTGGTGGTCATTAACAATGGGCTCCAGCCGGCGACGGTGGAGTTCAGCGTGGAGCCGCTGCGCCTGCCAGAAGGCGCCGTGTTTGTTGACCAGCTCGACGCGGGCGGCGAGGCGCGGGCGACGGGCGGGAGGGCAAGAGCCAGCCTCCCGGCGCGCTCGGCGGGGGTGTACGCGGTAAAAGAGGGTGAGTGAGTCAGTCGATTGCAGCGAGATCCAGACGGGCAGCGTATGTGGCGTATAATGGAAGCAATGAAACATCCCACGACAAAGACTCTGTCCTATTCCGTCTTTTACGAAGAGGCTCCCGAGGGTGGCTATGTCGCATTTGTGCCCGCACTGCCCGGGTGCCATTCGCAAGGAGACGGTCTGGAGGAGGCGGAGCAAAACATCCGGGAAGCGATCCAGGTTTACATCGAAAGCCTGGTCGCGCATGGGGAAGCGATCCCGGAGGAGTCGAAATCGTTTCAGGGGAAGGTAACAATCCCGATTTCTTTGCCCGCGTGATGGATGTCAAAGCTCCCTTCCCTGACCTCTCGACAGGTCATCCGAGCGCTGAAACGGGCCGGGTTCGTAGAGGACCGACAGAGGGCAGTTATCTGGTTTTGTTCCACCACCAAACAAAGGCGCGCACTGTCGTGCCGGTGCACGCAGGCAAGACCATAAAGACGCCGCTGCTGCGGGCGATCGTGAGCGATGCAAGACTATCGGTGGAAGAATTTCTCGGCTTGCTGTGACTCCAGCGGCAACCAGGCTCTGCCCCTTACGCTGACTTGAGCTGATATTCCTTCACAAACAGAACCTAAGTGGCAAAGTAGAAGTCCTGGTTCCCTTGGGCGTGGCCATGGCCTTCATAGTCCTTCCCAGGTACGACACCGAGCCGCCGTCCTTGCGCGTGACCGGCGGGAGAGCAAAAGTCAGCCTTCCGGCCCGCTCGGCGGGGGTATACGCGGCCGTTGAAGCCAATTAAGGGCCGCCGGGGTCGTCGGCCGAGGGGCCGTAGATCGAGGGCACTTTGCCGCCCATGGGCCGGATATAGGTGCTGAGCTGGCCGCGGTGGTGCACCGCGTCGAAGAGGAACTCCCATAACAGGTCTCGGATGGGCTTCTCCATCACCACCTGGCCGCCGTACAGGAACTTGCCATTACGCTCCCAGGCGGCATCGTCGAGCCCTTGCAGGCGGGAAGCCAAGGCGGCGTAGTGTTTCTCGTAAGCCGTGATCATTTGGTCGAGGCTTGAGAGCGCGGGGGTTTCCTTCCATTCCATCTGGCCGTTGTCGATCAGCTCCGACAGGACTTGCTCTTCACAGACCATCAGCCAAACCAGGTCGGCCGCGTTGCGGGAGCGCGGCTCCGGACGGTAGTCGAGCCGGCCCGCGGGAAGCGCCTTGAAGACGCGCACGAAAGTCGGGTGCTCCATTTCTTTCCAATGGATGAAGTACTCGCGATTGGTCATCGATCCTCCTTATGGGGATCTCAGCAGATACTCCCTCACAAACAAAACCGAGGCGGCGAAGTAGAAGTCCTGGTTCTTCTTCTTGGCATAGCCGTGGCCTTCATCCTCGGCCTCCAGATACCACACCGTGCCGCCGTTTTTGCGGATGGCCGCCGTCATCTGCTGGCTTTCGGTGACGGGGACGCGCGGGTCGTTCTTGCCGGAGGCGATCATCATCGGCTTGGTGATGCGGGCAGCGTTGGTGAGGGGAGAGATGGAAATAAGAAAGTCGCGCATGGAGGGGTCGCGCTCGTCGCCGTACTCGACCCGGCGCAGATCGCGGCGGTAGGCTTCGGTGCGCTGGAGCAGGGTGACGAAATTGGAGACGCCCACGATTTCCAGCCCGCAGCAGAGGCGGTCGTTGAAGTGGACCATGGAGGCCAGGGTCATGTAGCCGCCGTAGCTGCCGCCGGTGACCAGGACGCGGCGGGAGTCGAGGTCAGGGCGGGCCGCGATCCAGTCGAGCAGCGCGCCGATGTCGCGGACCGAGTCCTCGCGCTTGCGACCGTTGTCCAGGGTGGAGAAAGTTTTGCTGTAGCCGGTCGATCCCCGCACGTTGGGGTAAATGATGCCCACGCCCAGCTCGTTCAGGTAGTAATTGTTGCGGCCCAGAAAGACGGGGCGGGATTGGCCTTCCGGGCCGCCGTGAATATTGATAATGACCTGGTGGGGCGCGGAGAATTTTTTGCCCGGGAGGTAGAGGAGGCCGGAGATCATGCGGCCGTCGAAGGATTTCCAGCGGATCAGCTCAGGCTCGACGAAATTCTCTGCGTTCAGCCCGCCGGTTTCGCTCATGGTCCAGCGGTCGAGGGTTTCCTTCTCGACATCGATGGAGAAAACATCAGTGCCTTTCGCTGAGGTGAGGGTAAAGCCCAGGTCGCGGCCGTTGCTGTGCCATTGGACGGCGCCGATGACACCGTAAGGAAGGCGAGGCAGAGTCAGGTCCTTGAGCGTCTGCGTGTCCATCAAGTGCAGCGCGGCCGCACCGTCTTCATTCACCACGTACGCCAGCCGCCGGCCATCGCGGGAGAGAGCCAGGGCCTCGACATCCTGTTTCAAATCGGGGCGAAGGAACGTGAACTGGCGGGGGGCGAGATCGAGGTAGGCCAGGCGGTGAAACTCGGAATCGCGGTCGGTGGTGAGGTAGAGGCCTCTCCCGTCCTTCGAGAAGCGGGCGTTCTGGTAGGCTGCCGGGTCGCCCCGGGGTGTAAGCAGCTCCTTGGCGCCGGTACCCACGTCCACCAGGAAAAGAGAATTCTCGTTGATGGAGCGAAATTCGCCGACCAGGAGCTTCGCGTTGTCGGGTGACCAATCGACGGCCGCCCAACCGCCGCCTTCGACTTCCAGAAGGCGCCGGGTGGAGGCGGGGGTGGAGGGATCAACGACATAAATGTCTGTGTCCTTGCCGTTGCGCCGGGTGGAGCTGTAGGCAAGCAGACGGCCGTCGTGGGACCAATGCGCAGCGGTGTTGCGGGACCTGCCGTCAGTGAGCAGCGAGATGTCGCCGGATTTCGTATTAAAAAGATAGAGCTGGAAGAACTCGGCGCCCCCCACGTCCTTGGCTAGGACGAAGCTCTCCCCGCTTGGAGGGCGGTAGCGGGCGCCGGAGACGCGGTCGGGGAAAAAGGTGAGCTGCGTGCGGGCGGCGCCTGGCATCCGGACGAAGTGAACCTGCGGCGTATCGCCGAAGCGCGTGGAGATGAGCATGGCGCGCTCGGTCGGGTGCCAGTCAAGAAGCGTGGCGGAGCGGACTTCGTTGTAGCGCGCAAGGGTCTCCATTAAGGAGGCGGGGATCGGGGGAATGCCCTCGGCCTTCAGATTTGCCGGTATGGGGATGGCCCTTTCGCCGGCGAGGAGAAACGGAAAGAAAAGCAGGGCAAACGCAAGCAGAATTCGGCGCATGGCAGGCTCCCTTGGTGGATACAGAGTACCACGGGCTTGCGGAAGAGAAGAAGGCAAGGCAGGGCAGTGGAAGCCAGGAAGTCAAGATGCGGTAAACTATACGCCGAGACCCTAATGCGACGAACCATCAAGGCCTATATCAGCCGCGGAGACAGTTACTACGTCGCCGAGTGCTTGGAGATTGGGGTGGTGACGCAGGGCAGGACGCTGGATGAGACCCTGGTGAATCTGCGGGAGGCTGTTGCTCTTTTCCTGGAAGGAGAAGATCCGGCCGACTACGACCTCGCCCCGAACCCTTCCCTGCTGATCACCATGGAGACCGAGCCTGTCGCTCATGCCGGGTAAGCTGCGGCGCTTATCCGGACAGGAAGTTGCAGCGATCCTGGGACAGTTCGGCTTTTTGCCTCTGGCACAGCGCGGCAGCCACCTTAAGCTGAGGCGCCTGGGAGTTGAAGGCCGGAAAGAGACCCTCGTGGTGCCACTGCATAATGAATTAGACCGAGGTACGTTGCGGAGCATCGTCCGGCAAGCATCCCGCTACATTTCGGAAGAGAACCTCCGGCCGTATTTCTTCGGGGACTAAGAGATGAAAGCCGAGATCTTCGTATACCGGACCCTTATCGAGGCGCCGGCCGGAGAGGTGTTCGCCTGGCATACCTGGCCGGGGGTCATCGAGCGGCTTACCCCGCCGTGGGAGCGGGTGAAGGTCCTGGAGCGGACGGGGGGAATCGAAAACGGCGCTCGCGTGGCGCTGCGGATGAAAGCGGGGCCGCTCGGGATGCGGTGGGTGGCCGAGCACCGCGACTATGTAGAAGGACGACAATTTAAGGACGTGCAGATCGCCGGCCCGTTCCGGCGCTGGGAACATACGCACCTGGTGGAGCCGGACGGCCCCGCGGCCTGTTATCTCGAAGATCGGATCGAGTACGCGCTGCCGCTGGGACTAGGCCTGGCACGCGGGCATGTGCGACGACGGCTCGAGCGGCTATTTCGTTACCGGCACCGCACGACGGCGGAAGACATCGCGGCGCACATGGCGCATCGCGGCGCCGGGCCGATGCGGATTCTGGTGTCGGGCTCGACCGGGCTGATCGGCTCGGCCTTGATTCCTTTTCTCCAGACGGGAGAACACGAAGTAGTCCGGCTGGTGCGGTCAAAGCCGAAGCCGCCGGAGTCGATCCGCTGGGCGCCGGAAGACAGCTTCGTGGACGAGGCCGGGTTGAGGGGCATCGACGCCGTGGTCCACCTGGCCGGGGAAAGCATCGCCGGTGGGCGATGGACGAAAGCGCGGAAAGCGCGGATTTACCTGAGCCGGGTGGAGGGGACGCGGTTGCTGACCGAGGCTCTTGCCCGGATGGACCGGCCTCCGCGGGTGATGGTCTGCGCCTCGGCCATCGGGTATTACGGCGACCGGGGCGACGAACTCCTCGAAGAAGACAGCGGGCATGGGCGCGACTTTCTGGCGGGTTTGTGCGTGGACTGGGAAGCCGCCGTAGAGCCGGCCTGGAAAGCAGGCGTACGCGTGGTTTCCCTCCGCACCGGCATTGTCCTCAGCCCGGCTGGCGGCGCGCTGGCAAAGATGCTGCCGCCGTTTCGGATGGGCTTGGGAGGGCGGTTCGGGAGCGGGGAACAATATATGAGCTGGATCTCCCTGGATGATCAGCTCGGCGCCATTCTGCACGCGCTCGCGACCGGGCCGCTGGAGGGGCCGGTGAACGCCACGGCGCCAAATCCCATGACCAACCGCAGGTTCACCGAGACGCTCGCCAAGGTGCTGGCCCGGCCGGCGTTGTTCCCCGTCCCGGCGGCGGCGGCGCGGCTGGCGTTCGGGGAGATGGCGCAGGCGCTGCTGTTGGCAAGCCAGCGGGTCGTGCCGGCAAAGTTGTTGGCTACGGAGTTCCGGTTCCGGCACCCGGAACTGGAAGGCGCGCTGCGGCACCTATTAGGCAGATCGAAAGAAACCTCCGGTCACTCGTAGCGCAGCGCCACGATCGGATCCACCCGCGTGGCGCGGCGGGCGGGGATGACGCTGGCCGCCACGGCCACCGCGGCCAGCAACGCAGTTACGGCTGCGAAAGTCCACGGGTCCCGGGCGGTGATGCCGAACAGCAGGCTCTGGAGCAGCCGGCTGACGGCCAGCGCTCCGAGCAGACCGATCCCCACGCCCAGCAGCGCCATCCTCAACGCGTCGCCCACGAACTGGAGCAGGACATCGCCGCGGCGGGCGCCCAGTGCCATCCGGATGCCGATCTCATGGGTCCGCTGTGTGACGGAATACGACATGACGCCGTAAATGCCCACGGCCGCCAGCAGCAGGGCTACTCCGGCAAACAGCGCCAGCAACAAGACGGCGAAGCGACGGGCGCCCACGGATTCGGCCATCCACCGCTCCATGGTCTTCACGTCATAGACCGGCTGGTCCTGGTCCACGCTCCGCACTTCGTCGCGAACCGCCGGAGCCATAGCCGCCGGGTCGGAAGCTGCACGGACGACCAGCGCCATGTTGGGCGGTGGAGACTGCGGGTGAGAAAGATAAAGAACGCCCTTGGGCGCCGAATCGAGCTCCCGGTGCTTGACGTTGCCCACGATGCCGACGACGGTGAGCCAGGGGCCGTTCTGCGGATTGTCAAAGGTGACGCGCTTCCCGAGGGGGTCCTCGTTAGGCCAGTAGGTCTTCACAAGCACATCGTCAATGACGGCCGTCTTCGGGGCGGAGGCGCCGTCCTGATCGGAGAACGCGCGGCCCTGCAGGAGCGGGACTCGCATGGCGCGGAAATAGTGGGGCGTGATGACGCGGATATCCGCGTGGGGCCCCGGCTCGCCGGGAGGGACCGGATGACCTTCGATATCAAAGGAAGCAGAACCACCGCTGCCGCTGAAGGGCAGGTCGGAAACGGCGCCGGCGGACTCGACGCCGGGGAGGCTCGAAACCCGCTCCACGAGCGTCTGGAAGAAGGCGGCCATCTGGGGCGACTTTGCATACTTGGAAGAAGGCAGCGCTAGTTGCATGGTGAGGACATTCTGGGGGTCGAAGCCGGGATTCACCTGGCCGAGGCGCAGAAAGCTGCGGATCATCAAGCCGGAGGCCACCAGGAGCATCAGTGCCAGGGCCACTTCGGAGACCACCAGCAGTCCGCGAGTCCGCTGGCGGTGAAAGCCGATGGTGGCGCTTCTTCCGCCTTCCTTCAAGGATTCGTGCAGGTCGGCCCGGGAAGTGAGCCATGCGGGCGTGAGGCCAAAGAGGATCCCGGCCAGAAGCGAGATGGCAAGAGTGAAGCCCAGCACCCAGCCATCGATGCCGACGTCGCTTAGGCGCGGGAGGTTCTTGGGACCGAGGAGGCGCAAAGCCTCGATGCCCCAGCGCGCCAGCAACAAGCCCAGAATCCCGCCGACCAGCGACAGCAGGACGGATTCGGTAAGCAACTGGCGAACGAGCCGCAGGCGGCCGGCCCCCAGAGCGGCGCGGATGGCGATTTCCTTGTAACGCGCCGAGGCCCGGGCCAGCATCAGGTTGGCCACGTTCACGCAAGCGATCAGCAGCACGAACGCCACGGCGGCCAGCAGCACCAGCAGTGGCTTTTTCGTTTCACCGACGAGCTCCTCGAAAAGCGGGACTGCCTGGATGCCCCAGCCGCTGTTTAAGGGGAAATTGTTGGGATAAATCTCCTGGAAGCGCATGGCCGTGATCTTCATTGCCGCCCG
>JACQDG010000443.1 GCA_016201185.1 Acidobacteriota bacterium
CCGTGAGCCTGGGGCTCAACCTGAGCCGGGTCACGCCGCGGGTGGAGAAGTTCGACCGGCAGGCGACCATCGATCTGAACGCCGTCAACCCGGCTAACGGCCGGAAAGGAGCGCTCGTGGCGGCCAGCCACAACGGCCAAGGGCGGGGCTTCCAACCCGTTTTCACGCGGGCCGATCCCAGCGCCGGCATCGCCTGGAACCCGCGCGGCGACTCGAAGACCGTGGTGCGCGCCTCCTACTCGCGCAGCTACTCCGTGATTCCGATTTACACCGGGCAGTGGGGGACGCAGGGCTTCAACCTTTATCCGACGTTTATTTCGCCCAATGTGCAACTGGCGCCGGCGGCGGTCCTGGCCAGCGGCCTTCCGCCGCTGGCAGGCCCGGTGCCCGACCTGCGTCCCGCGGCGGCCAACGACACGGTGGCCGACCTGATCGATTCGAGCAGCCGCCAGCCGCTCTACCAGTACGCTTCACTCACTGTGGAGCGGGAATTGCCGGCGGCCATGGTGGTGACCGTGGGTGCGGCCTATTCGGGCGGAAGGAACCTACAGGTGGGCGACAGCGCGGCAAATCCCAATGCCATCCCGCTCGACGATCTGCGCTTCCGCGACCAGTTGAACGACGAGGCTTTCAACCGCTCGCTGCGGCCCTATCCACAATACAAAGGCTTCGAGGTGTACAGCTCCTATCCGCTGGGCCGCTACCAGCGTGACGCCGGCTTCCTGCGGGTGGAGAAGCGCGCCTCGAAGGGGCTTTCCCTCAGCGTGTACTACGAGTTCGCGAAGCAGCTCGACGACTACTCGGGGCCCTACGGCAAGCAGGACTACTTCAACCGCAACAACGAGTGGTCTTTGACGGCCGGCAGCGTGCCGCACAGCTTGCAGTTCAGCTACGTGTACGAGCTGCCGCTGGGGACCAACAAACCTTTGCTGAATTTTCCCGACTGGCGGAAACACCTGTCCGAGGGGTGGTCCGTAAGCGGGATGGCGGTGATCTCCGGGGGGAGCCCCCTCTACCTGCGGCCGCAGTTTAACAACACGGGCGGCGTGGTGACGGCGCTGAACGTCAACGTCGTGCCGGGGGGCGACCCGCACGGCAGCGACCTCGGGCCGGACTTGTGGTTCAACCCGGCGGCTTTCGATCAGCCGCCGGATTTCACCCTCGGCAACGCCTCGCGAACCCACCCCAGCCTGCGCAATCCGGGAAGCCAGAACTACGACGTGAGCCTGAACAAGCGCATCGCGCTCGGGGCCGACCGGACGCTGGAGTTCAGCACGGTCGGGCTCAATTTCATCAATCACGCCAACTGGAACATCCCCGACAACGTGATCGGGCCGGCCAGCGCGCCCAACATCAATGCCGGAAAGATCATCGGCTCCACCGGGGGGCGGGTGATACAACTGGGGCTGAGGTTCAGCTTCTAAATGCGCCGGCTGCTCGTTTTGCTCTGCATGCTCCCGCTGCTGGCGGCGCCGCCCAAGACAGGGCGGGCCAGGTTCCGGATCCCGGTGTGGGTCAAGTCGAGGACCGGCGAGAGCGTAGCCCCGGTGACGGCCAAAGATTTGACGGCCACGCTGCAAGGTTCCTCCTCGCGCGTGTTGTCGGTGAGCCCGCCGGGCGACGCATTGATAACGTTGCTGGTGCTCGACCTGACGGAGGGCCTGACCCGGGCCGAGACGGCGAAAGAGGCTCTGATCGGGGAGACTGGGCAGTTGCCGGAAACGGCCTGGGTGGGTCTGCTGCGCGCCCAGGACGGCCTGAAGGTGATCCTCGATCCGACCAAGGACCGCACCGCGGTCGCGGACGCCGTCCGGGCAGCGCCGGTCAGCGGAAAGGCCGGCTTGCTCGACACGGTCGAAACGATGGAGGGCATTGCTGACGCCATATTGACCAAAGCTGCGGTGCGGCTGGCCGTCTTTTATGTAACCGACAGCTCTGTAGAGAACTATCGCGAGGATCTCACCAACCCGGTCATCAATTCCAGCGACCCGCACGACCTGAGCCGGCGCTTCCCCGAGCAACTGGTGCAGGAGAGGATCGCCAAGCTGCAAAAAAGCCTGGCCCGGCGGCAGACGCCCCTGTTCATCGTTCATTTGATCTATCGTAGCGACCGGATGAACGAGGCCTACCAGAACGGCCTGAAGCAGCTCGCCGAGACCACGGGCGGTACAAGCCTCTTCTGCCGGTCGGTCGCCGAAATCCCCGAGGCGATCAAGAAGACTTTTGAGACTATCACTTCATATCAAAGCGTCTGCCTGGAGTTGCCCGCCCGGCTGCCCGAAAGCGCCGAGGTGCAACTGTTGCTCACAGGGAACGACAACGAGGACCGCATCTTGAGCTATCGCACGCGGTTCACGGTAGGAAGGGAGTGATAAGATTTGGCCATGCCACAGCCGGGCCCCGGAGGGAGAAAGCTTCCGCTCTGGCCGACGCTGGTGATCGTGATTCTTCTGGGCGGCGGCTTTCTGATCGTGCGCCAGGCGCGGATCAATAGCGAGCGCGCCGTCAGGCTGAACCAACTCGCCAAAGAGAGCAGCGACCTGCGCGCCAGGCTGGAACAGGTCAGCCAGGAAAATGAGCTCCTGAGGCAGAGCCGCCTGGCCGGGGCGCGGCCGGGACCAGCGCGGGAGGAGGCCGCGTCCCGCAGGCCGCCCCAGGGAGAAAGACTGTCCGCGGAGGCCGAGGAGAGCGAGACGCTGGGGAAATTGCGGGAAAATCTGGCCGCGGCGCAGGCCTCCATCAGCAACTTTGAGGCGCGCATCGCCGAACTCGAAGCCGAAAGACAAAAGACCGCCGAGGAGAACAAGCGGCTGGCCGTATCGCAAACCGAACTGGCGGACCAGCTCGCCGGGGCGAGGCGGACGATCGAAACCATGGAAAAGGAATCCATGGCGAAAGACGAGCGCCTCTTCCAGGTGGAGTTTTCTCGCAAGAAGCAGCAGCAGGAGACGGCGACCGGCGAGCAAAAGGCGGCGCAGATGGCTAAGCTGGCGGCCGAGCTGCAGGAGATCCACCGCCGCCGCGAAGTCTATCTTAGGAGCATTCTCAGCCGCTACCGGGAAGTGACCGAGCAGTACCGGTCCCTGTCGGCGGTGCTGGAAACCCGGGCCACCCACGAGGGCGGCCCCACCCCCGGTACGGGCCAGCTTTCTCGCATTCAAAATGCCATCGCCCTGGCGGAGGAAGATCTGCGGCAGTTGGAGAGCCTGAACGCCCAGGCGCAACTGGTCCAGAGGAAGCTGGCCGGCAAATAGCGGCCCGTCATTGACAGCCAGGGTCCTCTCTATCGGCAATACCGAGCTGGTCGAAATTCAACCGGCGCCTAGCTGACCACTACCATCCCCGTCAGCTCGTTACTCACGATTCCGAATTGATTCTCGAGCGACATCACGACAGGGTATGTCCCGGTCTGGAAGCGGGAAAACGGAAACGTGATGGTCAACTTCAGCGTGCCGCGGATCTGTCCGGTGCCGGCGCCCTCGACGCTCGGCTCGGCGAAACCCACGAGGTCGCCGTTGTTGACGTTGAAATTGACCCTCAAGTTTTCCACCACCACGCCGCCGAGGTCCTCGAAGTCCACCGTGAACACCACTATCACCGTATCGATCCCGCCTAACTTCGTGTTGGTAGCCGTCGCGTTTCTCAAGTTGGCGATCTTAAACTTCGTGCCGACGGCCATGGTCAAGCCGGCCTGGCTGCTCGAGCTGCCTATGGTCAGCACTACCGGCGCCGCCGTGCCGCGCGTAAGGCCGGCCGGAATCCGAGCGTTGACCTGCAGAAGTCCTGCGAAGCCCGGGGCGCCCCCTTTGAATTCAATTCCGGCCGCCTTTCCACCTATGGTCAATGAAACGGGGAGAAGCGGTGTGGGGAAAGGCGCGGTAGCCAACTTACCGTTCTGTCCCGATGGATTCGTTTGCCCCTCCCCGGTGGCGTAGAAAACAGCGACCGAACTGGGAGGCACAGGGTTCGACGGCCCATTCACGCTGTTATCCGGGAGGAGAATGGCTCCCTGATCTTTTCCTCCGGTGAGGGAAAAGATTCCCGGCGCGGCATCGGTTACCGGCACTGTGATCTCGTTGCTGGGATTGCCCTGGTAGGAGACCTTGACCTTGACGCTCGACTTTCCCGCCACATCATACGGGACCTGGACATTGATCTGGTCGCTGCGGACAAAAAACAAGGAACCCTCCACGCCGTCGAACTCCACTTTGGTTTGCGCCAACTCGGTGCGCAACCGGCCGTTGCTATCCAGCGCCGCGCCGACTCCCACGCTTGGTCCGATCTTGGTCCCAAAAATGGAGACGATCTCACCCGGGGCAATAGGGCCTTGAAGAAAGCTGGCGGCATTCACCACGCCTTCAGGAGTTATGCTGCCGCCTGCTCCTCCTCCTCCCCCGCCGCCGCCACCGCCACCGCCCGCGGAGAAGTCGATCTTGGCGAGGAAAACATCGACGCCCCCCTGATAGCCGGCCTGGACCGGATTAACCGTAGGAAAGTCGGAGGAATCGGTCCCGCCAATCAGGTAGGCGTTGCCGGCCGCATCCACGGCGATCGCGTCACCCCGGTCGGTCCCGGCCCCGCCGAGGTAAGAGGCATACGCCAGGGCGCTGCCGGAGGCATTCAATTTTCCCAAAAAGACATCCGCAGGACCCAGAAGCGTGTTCTGGTAAGCGTCCGATGTAACCGGGAAGTTGGCCGAACGTGTGAAGCCTGTAATGTAGATGGCGCCAGACGGGCCCTGGGCGATGGCGTAGCCCGCGTCAAGATCGCTGCCTCCGACATAGGTCGAGTAGACTAGGGCGCTGCCGGCGGGATTTAACTGGACTACAAAGGCGTCCCGGCCGCCGCCGTAAGCTGGTTGAAAGGCGCCGGGCGTGGTGGGAAAACCGACTCCTGCAGTTCCCACGACGAAAGCGTTACCCGAACTGTTGACAACGATGCCGTACCCGCGGTCGTCCTCCGCGCCACCGATAAGAGTGGAATAGACCAGAGCGGTGCCCGAGGCATTCAGCTTGGTTACGAAGACTTCGTCGGCTGGCTGGGCTCCGCCGCTAATCGTTGTCTGAAAGGCTCCCGGAGTCGTGGGAAAACCGGTGGAATTGGTGAGCCCGGTGAGGTATGCACTGCCCGCGGAGTCTACGGCGACGCCCAGGGCGACATCGTCGCCGTCGGCTCCGAGGTAAGTGGCGTAAACAAGGGCCGTGCCGCCAGAGTTCAGTTTCGCCGCAAAGCCGTCGATCCCGGAGGAGCCACCGCCATGAGCCGGCTGAAAGGCGCCGGGGGTAGTGGGAAAGCTGCCGAAATCGTTCTCTCCCGCTAGGTACGCGTTGCCCGCCGAGTCCAGGGCAATAGCGTATGCGAAGTCGCCTCGCGGGCCCCCGAGATAAGTGGAGTAAACCAGCGCGGAGCCGGCGGGATTCAACTTAGCTACAAAGGCGTCAATCAGGCCGCTGATGGCCGGCTGGAGCACCCCTTGGGTGGTGGGGAAGTCCGTCGAGGAAGTCTCGCCGGCAACGTACGCATTACCGGCCCGGTCCACAGCAATGGCCCAGCCGTAATCGTCGCCGCTGCCGCCGAGAAACGTGGAGTAAACCAACGCATTGCCGGACGCATTCAGCTTGGCCACAAAGATATCCAGGTTGGGGCTGGCGGGCCGGAGCGGATTGACGGTGGGGAAGTTCGGGGAAGCCGTGAGGCCCGTCACGTAAGCGCTTCCGGCGGAGTCCACGGCGATCCCCCAACCTCGCTCGTCGTCGCTGCCACCGAGATAAGTGGAATAGCTCAATACGGGATCGATGAACAAGGCGCGACGGTCGTCATAAGCGCCGAGTTCAAAGCCGACCTGCCGCCCGCCGCGGATCGCGTAACGGCAGGCCACAGGCCGCTGGACGCCATTGATCTCCTGATAGGCAAAGGGCTTGTGCTGATGAATCTCGCCGCCGACGGTCTTGAGGACCAGGTCGCCGGTTGGGTCGAGGCGCAGCTTTTCGATCCCTTCGAAGGCCAGACGGATCGCGGCGGGCCGGGCGCCGGGAGAGAGAACGAAGTCATATTCCAAGCGGCGCTGGTTGCCGTAATAGTCCAGGTTCACTCCGGGATAAACGTCCAGGTATCGCACCCGGGCGAAAGCGGGGATATTGGTCCGCCAGTCGCGCGGATTGCGACCGAGCAGGTAATGGCTGACGCCGGGCAGCGGGTCCAGGCCTTGGATCGCGGGAGCGGAATTGGCCCCCGCCAGCTTCATCCGAATGACGGCAGGCAAAGCGGAACTTTTCTTGTGAACGGCGGGGCCGGCGGGCCGGCTCAAGGCCAGCACGGCCTCGGTGGAGCCTAGCAACAGCGTATAGCCGCTGCCGCGGGATAGGAACTTGGCGGCCGCGTCTGCCTGGCCAAGATTGGGCTCGAAGCGCAAAGGCAGGTTGCCATAGCTTTTGCGGACGGAAGTTCGGGGTAACAGCGCCGCGCCGCTCTTCAAATTATGGGCATCGGTATGGGAGGCAGACAGCAAGGCCCTGGGCCGGGGTGCATTCGAAAACAGTATAAGTCCTGCCGAAGGCTGGCACAATCACGCCGCAATGCAGCGGAACCGGAGTAATTGGACCGGCTATGGTTGGGCCGATGAAGCGCTCTGCGCCTCGAGGATCTTCTTGGCGGCCTGCTCAGGATCGTCGACGTTGGCGATCTCAAGCGCGCTCGATTGGCCGGCCGATTCGATGCGCAGGGTGCCCACGCCCCACAGGCGCTGGGTGAGGCTGCGGCGGACGGTCACATCCTGAATCTTATTGATAGGGATGGTCTTGACGGTGGTGGAAACAAGGCCGGCCTGGTAGCGCAGGTGGCCGCCTTCCAGCCGGCACCGAACCCGCTGGCGCTTCAAGTGCCGGGAAGCAGGCCACAAGAGCACGAGGAGTGCCACGATTACCGGGTAGGGATTGCCCTTGTCGGTGGCCCACCAGACCAGGGCAGCCAGCAAGAGGCCGCCGGCCACGGCGTAGCCCAGCCGGATGAACCGCAGGGTGGGACGAATTTCCACGACGGGCGCAGCTTGATCCTCGCGTTCCTCGCTCATGGGCGGTCCTCCCGGTCGCTTTTCGGGACCTCTCCTTTTCGGCGGAGGGTGGGCGGCTTGCGCGGCTTCTTCTCGGCCCCCTCGCCCTTCTGCC
The DNA here is from genome assembly GCA_016201185.1 of Acidobacteriota bacterium. Taxonomy (GTDB): domain Bacteria; phylum Acidobacteriota; class Terriglobia; order Bryobacterales; family JACQDG01; genus JACQDG01. Next base: position 7,164 of record JACQDG010000443.1, read on the forward strand.
CGCCCTTCTTCCGGTCGGCTTCTGAAGCAGCCGTCATGGATTCGATCTTCTTTTTCTCGCGGGTGTCCTGCTCCAGCACCCGGCGCGTCCGGGCCTCGAGGTCCTGCTGCGACTCGTCAAGGCTTTCCTGGGTGGTCTCCAGGGCGTCTTTCAGAACGAATTCATAGTAGCCGGAGTCGTTGGCAGGGCGGGAGGAGAACTGTTGCAGCATGTCCACGAACTCCTTTTCGCGCTCGGTCACCAGGGCCACTCCTTTCTGGAGCTCCGCTTTGCGCGCCAGCGCATCGTCGATCACCGTGTCAACGGCCTCGATGATTTTTGTGTAATCCTCCAGGTTGGTGTGGATCAGGCGCGCTCGGCCGGGCTTTTCCACCGCCAGGTTCTGCTTTACCAGCTCCAGCCGGAGCCGGGCGAACTTCAAATAGAGGGCCAGGCGCTCGTTCGGTTCCTGGGCCAGGCGGACCTGGTCGACCTCGTCCTCGGTGAGGAAGTCGCGCTGGGCGGCGAGGCGG
>JACQDG010000467.1 GCA_016201185.1 Acidobacteriota bacterium
AACAGCCAGTACATGTCGCGGGGACGGCCTTCTTCCTGTTCGTTCGAGAGGAAGAGGGTGACACTCCAGTGGCCCGCACGCCGACGCACACGCCCGCGCACCACTACATGGGGACTCTCCGCGTCCGGCGACCACGCGCGCAGATTGCCTTCCTTGAGCGGGACGGTCAGGCTGCCGGCACGCGGATACCGCTTCCAGACGGGCTTGCCGCCGGCGTCGGCCTCCCGCAGATACTGGCCCCAGCGGGCTTCCGCCTCGAAGGCGGTCTCCGTCAGGTTCAGACAGAAGCTCAGGCCGAAGGTGGAAGGCGCGACGCCGCGCTTGGCGGGCGTGGACGGTTCCGTGGTTCCTTCTTCGGCGTTGTCTTCCGAGCCGTCAGCCAGTTCCTCGAAGGGCTCCTCGTCGACTTCGATGACCTTCAGCGGAGCGAGCATGCCTAGCAGATAGCGATTGCGGACGCTCTGCTCGGTGATGGTCTCCTGCTCGCCGCCGGCGGGGCCCAACAGGTCACGGCGGATGAGATCTTCGAGTTCCTGGCGGAGGGGCGCGGTGGACATGGCCTATTTCCTAGAATAATGCAGCTTCCGTCGTGCGTTTCCGGGATTTTCGATTCGGTCGCGTGGTTACGGCTGCGGCGGCCTGTTCCTGCGCGTAGCGTTCGTGATTCAGTGCCAAAAGCCGATCGAGGACTTCCCGGCGTGCCGGCTCAGAAATGGTGTAGCGGATGCCTTGCTTGGTTTCGTGGAAACCGTGGCCGAGGTCGAGGTCGGTCCAGCCGTAGGCAGCGGCGACGGCGCGATCCAGCTCAACGTGTAGCCTGCGGAGCGTGGCGATGTCTTGGGATGTTTCGTGCGGGGAATGGAAGCGATTATAGGTGACGGTGAGCCCTTCCCGGCGCGCCGTCATCAGTTCGCGGCGGTAGCAGTGGTAGCGCTCGCCGATGGGATCAAGCGAGGTCGGCAAGGACGGGAATGGGAAGGTTTCGAAGCAGTCGGAAGGGGTGTACCGTAACCGCGTTTCAAGGGTTGAACCATGACTGCGATACCACTCGCCATGAAACGTGCACTGGAGCCCCGAGAAAACAGCATAGCTGCTAGAAGCTAACACGACTGTTCCGTCCGAGTAGACGTAGCCGGTCTGCACGAAGGACACCGCCGGATGGCTGCTGATGCGTGCCCGTACCAGCACGCGGTCGAGCCCGGCGATCGTGGCGTATAGCTCGTGTCGCCAACGCTCGTAGAGCCACCAACACTGCCGTGCGGCTTTGCTGTATTTGTTTACCTCCCGCTCCGGCTTTACCAGCCGCTCCACAATCTCGAAGCAGTCCGAGTATTCCATGGCGCTTTCGAGCGGCCAGTCGCGAAAGTTGATCACCCAGCGGCTTGGAGACTGGTTCCAGCGGCTGTTCACATCCTCGCCGCTCAGGTAGGGAGCGAGCACCTCCTGATTGCGCGGGTCCTTGTCGAGCAGCCGTTGCGCCTCCTCTGGTTCAAGCAAAAAACCCATGCCCAGTACAATCGATCCCTGGAAGCTCTTGCCCGCGTTTGCAGTCAAACGTTGTGGTTTCCCGCTGACCGTACCGGGTACCGTTAACTGGCTGGTGATGCCTCTTACCGGGATATCATCGAGCACGAATGGTCCCGTCCACGGACCCTTGCGAAACCAGATGTGCGCCACCTCCAGACTTGCCTCACCGGGCCACTTGCGGCTGGGAATGGCTCGGTAGAGGGTAGCCCCACGTGCGGTGATCTGGTCGAGGCCAACTTCGCGTGTATCCCCCTGAGCGATCGTGTTTGTTGCGAGCAAGCCTGCCGTGCCCCCTGGTTTCAGTAGGCCCTCGGCGCGCAGGAAGAAATACGCTACGTAGTCCGCGCTGCCGCGCTGTCCGCGCCCAATCAACTCCACCAAATAGTCCCGATAGGCCCGCCCGAGCGCTCCTGTTATTCGCTGTCCCCCAATAAACGGCGGATTGCCGATGATGGCGTCGAATCCCTCGCGATGGAGGAAAACCTCCGGGAACTCTACTGGCCAGTGGAACGGCCGCCGCCCCTCCAGAATCTTGCGTGCCTCTGATTCTTGTGGCTCGAGGCCCATGACCACCGCGCCGGCGAGCGCGTCAGGATTCGGCTCAAACGCCGTCGCGATCAGACGATCCGCCGCCGCGCGGAGCCGGCGCGTTTTCGCGAGCGCTGCGTCGAGCATCCGTCGCTGGTCCCCGGGACGGTAATGCATCTTCATCAGGCCTTCTCGCTTCTCAGCGGCGAAGCTCAGGTCATCGCTGAAAAGCAAGGTCTGCGCGCCGTCACCGGCCAGGCTATAGGTCGAAAGCTGCTTGAGATCGACTCCCAACAGGGAATCGCCGCAACGGATGGCATGGTCCAGGAATGTAAAAGGCTTGTTCCGCTGCAGGGTCAGGAGCCAAAGGGAGAGCTTGGCCATCTCGACTGCCAGTGGATTGCGGTCCACTCCATAAAGGCATCGCTCAACGACGATTCTCAGCGCATAGAGCCCACGCTCATCCGGATTGGTAGGAATTAGCTCCTCGCCGGGCAGGCCGCTCGAAGGGTGGCCGTAAGGAGTGATCTGCACCTGAGCCCCATGCTCCCGTTGGGCAGCTTCCCACGCCTCCACGAGGCGCGCCGCTAGATAACGGGCCGCCGCCACCAGGAACGCCGCGGACCCGCAGGCGAAATCGCAGATCTTGAAATCGAGAATTTGCCCGGCGGGCCTGAGAAGCCATTCTTCCGGCGGCTGGCCCTCGGCGGGACCGGTGTAGACCAGCGGCGCCAGCGCGTGGTCCACCACGGATTCGGTGAGCGAGCGCGGAGTGTACTGCGTCCCGGTCTGGCGGCGCGCCGTTCCGGCGGTGACGTAGAGGCTGCCGGCGGGAATCACCCACGGGTCGCCGTTATCGTCGCGGCGAACCAGGCCGGCGAACGTCGCCACCTGCTCCCACTCGGGCCAGCGTAGGGGATCGTCGACGGTGGTCTGCGCCAGTGCCTTCTCGATGGCCTTGGCGCTGCGGCCAGTTTCATCAGCGAGCCATTCGACGAAGCCCGGCTGCGCGCGGTGGCGATTCAGCTCCGAGAGCGCCACCTCGAGCTCTTCCTTGCCGTCGAGCCCGAGCACGATCTCTGTGGCGCGGTGTGCGGTGTGATGGAGTAGACCTTCGTAGACGTGGCCGATCTG
>JACQDG010000036.1 GCA_016201185.1 Acidobacteriota bacterium
ACCACGCTGAAGATGGCGCTGTTGGCGCCGATGCCCAGGGCCAGAGTGAGCGCCGCGACGGCGGTGAATCCCGGATTCTTCAGCAGCAAGCGAAGCGCATACCGAAAATCGTAAAGCATACTACTCATATCTCAAAGCTTCCATGGGGTCGGTCCTCGCCGCGCGGCGCGCCGGGACGTAGCAGGCCAGCAGCGCTGCGGCCGCCAGCAGCATAGCCACGCTGCTAAAGGCGGCCAGATCATAAGCGCTGACTCCGAAGACCAGTCCCGAAAGCACCCGGGCCAGGGCCACGGACAGGCCGAGCCCGATGCTCAAGCCGACGGTGGTCAATCCCAGGCCGCGCTTCGCCATTAGCCACAGCACTTCCCGCTCCTGCGCGCCCAGGGCCATGCGCACGCCGATCTCGTGGGTCCGCTCGGTGACCGAGTAAGCCATCACGCTGTAGACGCCGATGGTCGCGAGCGCCAGCGCCAGCAGCCCGAAGACGCCCATCAGAACGGCCACATAGCGGAGCCCCACCAGGTGATCGTTGATGACCTTCTGCCAGGTCTTCACCTCAAAGACCGGCAGATCCGAGTCCAGCCCGGCAATTTCGGCGCGGGCGGCAGGGATCAGCGTCTTGGGATCCCTAGAAGTCCGCATCACCAGAGAAAAGGCGCGCGGCGGGGCTTGCGTGTAGAGCCGGTAAATCGTGCGCGTAGGCACGCGATCGATTTCCTCGTGGCGGATGTCGCCCACAACGCCCACGATCGTCATCCACGGGCCTTCGGTCGCCGAGGTTATCCAATAATGAAGCCGCAGCCGTTTGCCCAGCGGGTTCTCGTCGGGGAAGTGGCGGCGGGCAAGGCTCTCGCTGATGATCGCTACCTGGAGCGTCTCCTCTCCATCGTGCTCGCTGAAGTCGCGCCCGTCGCGGAGGGGAATGTGCATTGCCCGGAAATAGGCCGGACTAACGGATTGGATGAGGGCGCTGGGAGCTTCTCCCCGCGTCGGCGCCGGACGGCCCTCGATAAGAAAGCTCTCGTGGTTGCTGCTTCCTGACATGGGAATGTAGCTAACCAGCCCGGAGGGGCTTGCTTCCGGGATCGTTTCCAGGCGGCGCAGCAACTGCCGCTGGAACGCGACCCTTTGATGCGGCTGGGGATATTTCGATACGGGCAGCGCGAGGCGCATCGTCTGGACGCCTTGGGGTTCGAGATTCGGGGCCGGGTCGGCCAGGGCGCCGACGCCCTTCACCATCAATCCTGCGCCCACCAGCAATACCATGGCGGGAATGATCTCGGCGACCACCAGAATGCTGCGCAGCCCATGCCGCCCGGCGCTCCCGGTGCGCCCGCCCTCTTTCAACCCTTCATTCATGTCGGCCCGGGAGCCGGCCAGCGCGGGCGCCACGCCGGAGATGATTCCTCCCAGAAGCGCAATCCCCAGCGTGTAAGCCAGCACGAAGCTGTTGATGCCCATCCGGCGCCAGCCAGGCAGGTAAATTTCCACCTCCGCCGGCATGCCGCTCCGGATCAGGTCCACGCCCCACGTCGCAATCACAACGCCCAGAACCGCGCCCAGCAGCCCCAGCAACACGCTCTCGGTGAGCAACTGGCGGAGCAAGCGCCAGCGCCCCGCCCCGAGCGCGGCCCGGACTGCCATCTCCCGGGCCCGCGAAGAGGCGCGGGCAAACTGCAAGTTGGCGACGTTGGCGCAGGCGATCAGGAGTACGAAACCCACCGCCCCCAGCAGCATGAACGTGTACTGGCTGGTCAAACCACCGGAGATATATTCCCGCAGCAGCACCACGCGAGCGCCTCGCCGGGAGTGCGTTTCGGGGTACTGCTCGGCCAACCGGCGGCCCAGCGCCGCGAACTCGGCGTTGGCCTGCGCGAGCGTTACACCCGGCTTGAGGCGGGCCACGGCGTCCAGGTCCCAGGCTCCGCGGGCGCTTCGGTACTGGGCGCTCATGGCCAGGGGGGCCCACAGCTCCGCGGGCGGCGGATAACGGAAATCCCGTGGCATGATGCCGATCACCTGGTAGGCCATGCTGTTGAGCTCCACGATGGCGCCCAGGGCTTTCGGGTCCGCCCCAAAGCGGCGCTCCCAAAGGCCTTGGCTCAGCACCACCACGCGATCCCGGCCCGGCTCGTCCTCGCCCGGGAGAAAAGTGCGGCCCAGAGCAGCCTTCTGGCCCAGCGCATCGAAGAACTCTGCCGACACCTGGAAGCCCTGGACTCGCTCCGGCTCGCCCCCGCCGGTCAAGTTGACGTCCCACCAGTCGGAGACCGAAAGATGCTCGAGGGATTTGTTCAGTTCGCGGTAATCGATGAAATCGGCCGGTGAGATTTGCCAGTAATACTCCGGTTGCCCCTGCACGCTACCAGAAACCATCACCAGCCGGTCCAGGTCTTTGAGAAGCAGCGGGCGGAAAAGGAGAACATCCGCGATGCTGAAGATGGCGGAATTGGCCCCGATGCCCCGGGCCAGGGCCAGCACCGCCACGGCGGCGAAGCCGCGGGTTGCGGGATCCGTCGGCTTGACGCCGTAAAGCAGGCTGGAGAGCAGGCGCGTCAGGGCCATCGCGCCGGCGGCGCCCGCAGCCACTCCCATTGCGGCCAAAACAGTGCCTCGTCCGACTACCATCTTCACCACGTCGCCGGCCTTGGCGCCCAGGGCCATGCGAATCCCGATCTCGTGGGTGCGCTGGCTGACGGAGTAAGAAATCACCCCATAAATGCCCACGGAGGCCAGCAGCAGCGCCAGCCCCGAAAACACAGCGAGCAAAATCATGCTGACACGCCGCACCGCAAGCGACTCGGACGCTACTTGCTCCATGGTAAGAACGCTCGTGACCGGTTGATCCTTATCCACCGACCAGACAGCGTTGCGAAGGGCGGAGGCGAGCCCCATGGGTTTCGCCGTGGTGCGTACGGTGAACCAGAGAAACGGCCAGTAGGCCTGATTAAACGGCCTGTAGATCTCGGGCCGCACCTCGCTGGCCAAGCCAAAGTGCCGGACATCTCCAACCACGCCGACAATCTCGCGCAGTTCGGGATTACCCAAGTCCGCGACGCTGACGCGCTTCCCGATAGGATTTTCCTTCGGGAAGAACTGGCGAGCCATGGTCTCGCTGATTACCACAACGTTGGGAGCACCGAGGCGGTCACGGTCGGTGAAGTAGCGGCCCGCGTGCAACGGGATGCCCATGGCTCGAAAATAGTTGGGGCTGACTACACGGAAGTCTGTAGTGGCTTCGTGCCCTGGCTCCGGAGGCGGCTGGCCCTCAACGGTAAACGTCCGGATAGCATACGCTCCGCTTAACGGCAAGGTGTTGATCGCCCCGGCATATTCCACCCCCGGCGCCGCTTCCATCTGCTTTACGGCTTGCTCGACGAACGCCGAAGTTTGCTTCGCATCGCGATATTTATTGGGCGGCAGCGACACAAGCATCGTTAGCACATGGTCGGGTTGCAATCCGAGGTCGCGGTTCTGGAGCAGCAGGAAACCTTTCACCATCAGCCCGGCGCCAATTAGAAGCACCAGCGACAGGCCCACTTCGGAAACCAGCAGCGCGTCGCGGAGCCGGCTCTTCCAGGCGCCCTGCGTGAAGCTTCGGCCTCCCTCTTTCAGTGACTCGTTCAGCGAGGCAGAAGCCGCGCGCCAGGCCGGCGCCGCGCCGAACACGACCCCCGCGGCCATAGAAACCAGAAGATTGAAGAGCAGCACCGTTTCATTGATCGGGATCTTGGCCTGCGTGGGAATCGCGGTGTTCAGGATGTTGGCGGGGAAGAGGGCCGGCAGTGCATCCACGCTCCAGAAAGCCACCAGCAGCCCGACCGCCCCTCCCAGCAGACCCAGCACGATGCCTTCAGTGATGAACTGCCGGAACAGGCGCAGCCGGCCCGCCCCGAGCGCCGCTCGGACGGCGATCTCCCGCCGCCGCGCCGTCGCGCGCGCCAGCAACAGATTAGCTACATTGGCGCACCCGACGTACAGGTCCTGAATCGGTTCCAGTCGCACGCCCCAGCCGGTATTGGTTTTCGGATAGAGCGCCGCCAGCCGGCTCGCCAGCGCCTCCATCTCGTGCTGGGCTTGCTGAAGGGTAATGCCAGGTTTGATGCGTGCTGCCAGCCGCAGGTAGTGGTTCTCGCGGTCGTCAACCCCGCTCTGGAGGCGGGAGATCGGCGTCCACAGATCCGTTGACGCGCTGGGGTGTCCGAAGCCCGGCGGCATCACCCCGATTACGACGTAATCGTTGCCATTCAGAGTGATGGAGTTCCCAAGGATCCTCTGGTCGGCGCCAAAGCGGCGCTGCCAGAGTCGGAAGTTCAGGACAACCACATGGTCTTTTCCAGGTTGACCATCTTCCGGCAGAAACGTCCGGCCCAGAAGCGGCTTGGCGCCAAGGACGGAAAAGAAATTCGAAGAGAACGCGTAGCCAATTAGCGACTCGGGTGCGCCGGAACCAGTAAGGGTATACTGCTCGTCCCAGGAATAGGCGATGTCTTCGAATACGCGGTTCTGCTCTTTCCAGTCGGCGTAATTCGCGGGCGAAACGATGTCAGTTTGCTTGCGCGCGAGGTCATACTCCCAGAGCATGACCACGCGGCTCGGATCTTTGTAAGGCAGAGGCCGCAGTAGAACCGCGTTCACAACACTGAAGATAGCGGTGTTCGCTCCGATGCCCAGGGCCAGCGTGAGAACGGCCACGGCGGTGAAGCCGGGGGTTTTCAACAGAGTGCGAAGGCCGTAATGGAGGTCTTGGAGCATATTCTTTATTCATACCTCAATGCTGCCATCGGATCTAGCTGCGCGGCCCGGCGCGCTGGAATGTAGCTGGCGGCCAACACCACGGCCGCGAGAAGCAGCGAGACCAGCGCGAACGTCTGAGGGTCCGTAGCCGTGACGCCGAACAGCAGGCCGGACATGAATCGAGTGAGCGCGAAAGCGCCCGCCAGGCCCAGCGCGACGCCGGCCCCCGCCAGCGTCATGGCCTGGCCGATCAGCATCCCCACCACGTTCCGCCGCCGCGCGCCCAAGGCCATGCGCAGGCCAATCTCGCGGGTGCGCTGCGTGATCCCATAAGCTGTCACCCCATAGATGCCGACCGCCGCCAGCGCCATGGCGAGGCTAGCGAAAACGCCCAGCAGCAACATATGGAAGCGGCGCTCCCCGACAGAAACGGCCAGCACCTGTTCCATGGTGCGGACCCGATAGACGGCGATGTCCTTATCCAGCGCCTGCACTTCGCGGCGAACCATTCCGGCCAGCGTGGCGGCGTTCAGCGTTCCGGAAAAGCGCGCCACCAGGTACATCTCGTCGCGTGGGAGCTGCGTATAAGCCACGTACATGTAGGGCAGCGGCTCGAGGTCGAGCCCGTTGCGCACGTCGCCGGCCACCCCCACGATCTCGGGCACGAATTCCCCGCCGTAAGCGATCGAAATCCGCTTCCCTAGCGGGTCTTCGTTGGGCCACCAGCGCCGCGCCATGGTTTCGCTGATCACGACGACGCGCGGCGTCTCTTCCGTATCGCGGTCGGTGATGGTGCGGCCCTTCAACAGCGGAATGCCCATGACGCGGAAGTAATCCGGGCTCACCCACCGCATCTCGGCCGAGAGAAACTCGCCGGGCAGCAAGGGCGGCCGGCCGGGGATGGAGAAGGTGTTGGCGAAATCCCGCGGGGTCAGCGGAAGGCTGTTGATGGCGGCGGCGGCTTCGACGCCCGGCAACGTTTTGAGCCGCTCCTGAACCCGGCGGTAGAAGGCAAGAAAGACCGCGCGGTTATCGTAAGGCGGGTCGGCCAGCGCCAGGCGCAGGGTCAACACATTATCCGGATGGATGCCGGGGTCGACGCCCAGGAGGCGACCGAAGCTTGCCACCAGAAGTCCCGCACCGATCATGAGCACCAGCGACAGCGCGATCTCGGCCACTACCAGTGAACTGCGCAGGCGGCCGCCCCCCGCGGAGGTCCTGCCGCCTTCCTTGAGGCTCTCATGGACATCGGTCTTCGATGCGGCGAGCGCCGGGACGATGCCGAACAGTAGGCCCGTCAAAACGGAAACGGCCAGCGTAAAGGCCAGCACCCAGCCGTCCACGCGCACCTCGCTGGCGCGTGGAATCGTGTCTGGGCCGAGCGCGATCAGGGCATCCGTTCCCCACTGCGCGAGGATTACGCCGAGGATCCCGCCGGCCAGCGACAGCAGAACGCTTTCCGTAAGCAACTGGCGAACCAGCCGGCGCCGGCCGGCGCCCAAGGCCGAGCGGATGGCGATTTCCCTGGCCCGTGCCGTGGCCCGCGCCAAAAGCAGGTTTGCCACGTTGACGCAGGCAATCAACAGAACGAAGGCTACCGCGCCCAGCAGGACCATCAGGGCCCGCCGCGCCTCTCCCACCACGTATTCCTGGAGGGGCACGACACTCACCGACGCCGGGGTCAATTCGTCCGGATGGGCCTCTTTGATGTGCAAGGCAATGGACGTCATCTCGTCCCTCGCCTGCTCCACCAATACGTCAGGCTTCAGGCGGCCGACGACGCTGAGATAGTGCGATCCGCGCCAGTGCATGTCGCGATAAGGAATCTCACGCTCGATAGGCATCCATAGCTCGACGTCTTTGTCAGGGAACTGAAAGGCCGCCGGCATGACGCCGACCACCGTGTACTTTTCACCGTCCAGCGTGAGCGCCTTGCCGATCAGGTCCGGATCCGCGCCGAAACTCCGCTGCCACAGCCTGTAACTCAGGATGACCGCCCGGTTCGCTTCGGGCCGGTCATCCTCGGGGAGAAAGTTGCGGCCGCGGACAGGACTCACGCCGAGCATTGGGAACAGGCTGGCGGAGACCGCGGCTCCCTGGAGGCGCTCCGCGGCCGCGCTCCGCCCTTCGACGCTGGTGAGCACGTAGCCCCGCCGGGCGGTGGCGGCGAGATCGACGAAGGCCTTGTTCTGCTCTCGCCAATCGAGGAAATTAGCCGGGCTGGCATTGTCCCGCGCACTGAACTGATTGTGCTCGAACACCATCACCAGCCGGCTCGGCTCGTGATAGGCCAGCGGCTTGAGCAGCACGCCGGTCACCACGCTGAAGATGGCGCTGTTGGCGCCGATGCCGAGCGCCAGGGTAAGAACGGCCACGGCCGTGAAGCCGGAGCTCTTCAGCAGCATGCGAAAGGCGTAGCGCAGGTCCTGGAGCATTGGAACGGCTAGTGAGCAACCGCTGTGCCAAGCAGCTACCAGCTAGAAAGAATTGACTTTACGAAATGCAAAAGGTGAGCGGAGGCCGGTCCCTTGTTCGGTTGTGGGAAGGGCAGTCGCAAAAGCGGACAGCCTAGGCGGGGAGCGCCCTGCTCAGATCGCCCCGGCGGATCAGTTCTGCGACGGCGGCAATATCCGCCGACAGACTCCGGTCGCCGCCCAGGGGAGCGACGGCCGCGCGGATGGCCCGGTACGCCCGCTGCGCTTTATGGCCGGTCTGCATCGGCAACAAAAATTCCAAACCCTGGGCAGCACAGATGGCCTCGATCGCCAGCACTGCACGCGTCGTTTCGACTACCTGCTTGAGCTTCAGCGCAGCGTACATGCCCATGCTGACAAAGTCTTCCTTGTTGCCGCTGGTGGTAATGGACTGAACGGATGCCGGGTTGGCCAGCACGCGGGTTTCGGCCACCAGGGCGGCGGCGGTGACCTGGGCCATCATCAGGCCGGATTCGAGGCCTGGATTGGCAGCGAGAAAAGCAGGAAGCCCCTCGTTCAGCTCCGGATTGACCAGCCGGTCGACCCGCCGCTCGGAGATGCCCGCCAGCGACGCCAGAGCCATCGCCATCCCGTCGAGCCAGATAGCCAGAGGCTGACCGTGAAAATTGCCGCCGGAAAGAATGGCGCCATCGAACACCAGCGGAGTGTCGGTGGCCGAGTTGAGCTCGATGGAGAAGGCTTGGCGGGCCGGGGCCAGCACGTCGCGCACTGCCCCGTGGACTTGGGGGGCGCAGCGCAGGCTGTAAGCGTCCTGCACGCGGCGGCAGGCGAGGTGGGAAGCGCGGATTTCACTGCCCTCGAGCAGCGCGGTGAGGTTGCGCGCACTCGCGACCTGGCCGGGGTGCGGGCGGGAGGCATGGATGCGTTCGTCGAAGGCCGACGGCGTGCCGCGCAACGCGTCGAGGCTAAGGGCGCAGACCACATCGGCAGTGTCGGCCAGTGTCTCGGCCTCGAGCAGTTCGAGCGAGCCCAAAGCCAGCATTCCCTGTGTGCCGTTCAACAGCGAAATTCCCTCCTTGGCCTCGAGCTGGATCGGGGCGAGTTGCGCTCGCTCCAGCGCTTGGCGTCCGGACAGGCGCTGGCCGCCGAGGCGCACCTCGCCTTCGCCGATCAGGACCAGAGCCATGTGGGCCAGGGGGGCGAGGTCGCCGCTGGCGCCCACGCTGCCGCGCGAGGGGACCACCGGATGGACGCCGCGGTTAAGCATCTCGCACAGCATCTCGGCCACTTCGGGCCGGATGCCGGACAGGCCCTTGGCCAGCACGTTGGCCCGAATCAGCATCATGGCGCGGACTTCGGCGTCCTCGAGCGGCCGGCCGACGCCGACGGCGTGCGACCGGACCAGGTTCAATTGAAGCTGGCGGAGCTGGGCGTGGTCGATGCGAACGTCGGCGAGCTTTCCCACGCCCGTGTTCACGCCGTAAACAACTAGTTCGCCCTCCAGGAGCTTTTCGACCGCAGCACGCGAAGCCTCCATGCGGCGGCGGGCCTGGGGGGAGATTCCTGTTTTCTCAGAATTCAGGGCGACGGCGCGAACCTCTTCCACGGTGAGGGATTCGCCGTCAAGCAGGACCATGCGTTGGATTCCTACCGCAGCTCTTCCATGATCTCGTGCAGCACGGATTCCGGTGGGCGCAGCTTGCTTTCCGGGAGCAGGGCCAGGGGCGTGTCGGCCAGGTTGAGCAGCTCGATGAAGTCCGGCCTTCCGGTGTCCAGATACAGCAGCCCGGTGAGCACCTCATCCTTGCGGGACGCTTCGTCGAGCACGCGGAGCGCGTCCAGCTTGCTCGAGGGGTCGTAGTCGGCGGCCAGCTTCTTCAGGCGCAGGTGAGAGCCGTCGTGCAGGGTGACGTCGCGGGCCGTACCGGGCTCCATTTCCAGCTCGATTTCCTGGAAATAGGGGATGAAGTCGATATCGTGGAGCGGCTCCTCGTGGTCCTTCATGTAGCCGTAGCTCTTGGTGGAGCCCTCGTGGTCGTTGAAGGTGACGCAGGGCGAGATCACATCGAGCAGCACCGTGCCGCGATGGGAAATTGCCGCGCGGAGCAGGGCGCTGAGCTGCCTCTTGTCGCCGGAGAAGGACCGGGCCACGAAGGTGGCGCCGAGCTGGATGGCCAGGGCGCAGGTATCAACGGGAGGCAGATCGTTGACGACGCCGGTCTTAAGCCGCGATCCGATATCGGCGGTGGCGGAGAACTGGCCCTTGGTGAGGCCGTAGCAGCCGTTGTTCTCGATGATATAGATAATGGGCATGTTGCGGCGCATCAGGTGCACGAAGTGCCCGATGCCGATGGAGGCCGTATCGCCGTCGCCGCTGACGCCCAGGGCCAGCAGGTTCCGGTTGGCCAGCA